>NZ_JAUBQE010000056.1:0-54898 GCF_036701115.1 Microcoleus sp. Pol1C5
TTATGTTGAGCGTGGGCGGGCAATAGCGCGCTCGAACTTTTTTGAGTTTTTTGGACTTATTCAGCAAGCCCTAATTATGAAGAATTTGGCAGCCCTAGAGCGGCAAAAATATTGCCACTACTCGCTCGCACCTTAATTTCCTCGCTCATTTTTCTCCTCCTTTAGGGTTGGAACAGTTATTAGATCATAAAACACACTATTACGATCTGCGATAAATATGGCATGATTCACGAAGCCATAAAGATTTGCCAGAGGACGAGCTAAAGATTAATTGTATTGAAGCTTTGGCAGAACTTGAAGACAACGAATGTCACACAACAACAAAATTTGCCAACAAGGAAAATCGTTAGCTTTGTTGGTAAGTGCAACCGGGCGATCGGTATAACACTTCACTGCAACCGACCTTATGCTAAGTTATTTTTGGAATTAGGAGCGATCGCCAGCGCAAGCAGAAAAGGAGGATGTACAAAAATGGGTAAAGGCAGGTTAGAAGCGTTCAGCGATGGTGTAATCGCAATTCTCATCACCATTATGGTGCTGGAATTGAAAGTGCCCCATGAAGCCGATTTAGCTGCGCTGCGTCCGCTAGTTCCAGTATTTCTGAGCTATGTACTCAGTTTTATTTATCTTGGTATCTACTGGAACAACCACCATCACTTGTTACAGGCGGCTCGGCACGTCAATGGTAATGTGTTGTGGGCTAATTTGCATCTGCTGTTCTGGTTGTCACTCATTCCCTTTGTCACTGCCTGGACAGGCGAGAACCACTTCGCGGCCTGGCCAGTTGCGCTTTATGGCACAGTGCTGTTGTTGGCTGCGATCGCTTACTTCATTCTTACTCGTGTTCTTATTTCTCACCACGGTAAAGATTCCACTCTGGCAATCGCACTTGGGCGAGACTTTAAGGGTAAGGTATCAGTGGTGATTTATGCCGTAGCAATCCTGCTTTCCTTTGTGAACTCATGGTTGGCTTTCATGCTGTATGTTTTAGTTGCAATAATGTGGCTGATCCCCGATCGGCGTATTGAGAAAACTCTGAATTCGTGAAGAAGATTCCACAAAAAGCCATCCCAGCCAGCTAATACTTCGCTTTACCAATTAACAAATTACAATTCATCAAAACGGACTTTTTGTTGAACCCGGTCAAGGTCATTCTTACTACTTTGGTCAAGACCTCTATACCTTCAAGGCAGTTGGTGAACAGACAGGGGAAGCCTATGCGCTTTGTGAGGTAATTGTTGCACCTAGTGGCGGTACGCCGACCCATCGGCACAACCGAGAAAATGAATCATTTTATGTTCAAGCTCGAAAGTTTCAACAATTGCTTTGCCCGTTTTACCCGTTGGGCGATCGAATATTCTCAAGGAGATGTGCCTATCAACTGCTTCAACAGATGGCTGAAATGAAATTGACTCATGCCCAGCAATTGAGCTAAATCTGCAAGCTTAATATCTTGATTCAGATGTTCGTTGATGTAGTCGGTTGGCCTTCCAGATTTTATTGTAATTCGCCAGTGCGATCGCTATCTCTGCGGTGCTTTTGAGAACTGGCATTGCAAGCCATAGCTTGATTGTGCCTAGATAGCAATCACTTTTGAAGTCATTGTAGAAATATAAAGTTTTAATTTTAATAATTTTCCCTGACTTTAGTTCGCTTGGTGTCCCACTTAAAAATCCAACACAAAGCAGCCACCTTGACAGGGCTGGCAGTACGCATCTTACTTGTATCTAAAGACGGGTTGTTTCAACAATGTTTTCTCTACCTTTGGGAAGAGATAAGCCCGCCCTGATATAACGCCACAAAAATAATGTTTTGCATAAAAGGCGGGGGTGGAAAGTACGAATGCAGATTGTAGGGTTTCCTGGCCTGTCGTTATCAAGTGCGATCGCCGAAGATAAGAGTATAGAAATTAAACGGCTGGTTTTCACCCGCCCTTACACAAAATGAACTCACAAGTAAATCGCACAGAAGAACAAGTAACGATTTTGCAAGACGAAACAACAGCGGCCGGGAATTCAGCCAACCCAACAGTTGAAACTCATGTATTCGCCTCAGAATTTGTAACAGAGGAAAAAGTCAGAGTGGAAGAATTTAAGATTAGCGCCGATAGTTTAATTGCTAAAGTCAAAGAACTAATTCAGCAAGGAAAACTCCGCCGCCTCGTCATCAAAAACTCGCAAGGGCGGACTTTGGCAGACATTCCGCTGATGGCGGGATTGGTAGGTGGCGTTGCAGGATCAGTAGTCTTTCCAATTGCTGCTGTACTTGCTACAGTGGGAGCAGTTGTGGCTCATTTGACTGTAGCCATCGAGCGCAAAGAATAGTCATTACTCATTAAAAATCTTCTCTTCAAGTCCGCGAAGGCGGACTTTGTTTGTTTAGTAGCGATTTTAATCACCGAAGTGTCTGATCAACGCAAATTCTCTGGTAGTTTCGCCGCAGATTGGTCTAAGTAATTGTAAACAATCCGCGAAATCCGACGCACAAAATCTCTCACAATCGGGTCATTGTAAGGACGTTTGACAAAGATTGCGGCCAAATAACGCTTGCCGTTGGGCATATCAATAATTCCTGCATCGCCAACTACAAAGCCGATATCTCCGGTTTTGTCAGCAATCACGGCTCCCGGGCCTAAACCGGAAGGAAGCAGCGTTCTAGTTGTTGTGTGCCGCAGTAATTCTAAAGCTTGTTCCCGACTCGATTCAGAGACTAATTTATCGCGAGACAGCATCGCCAGCAACTTTACCATATCCACAGAACTTGTGGTATTTGTTCCTTGAAAATCGCCGAGCCAATTGCGAATTCTGGTATCAGTTAATCCCCAACTGCGAAAACGCTCGTTGAGTTTAGCAATTCCCCCCAAACGTTCAATAATCATGTTGGTGGCTGTATTGTCGCTGATGGTAATCATTTTATCTACGGTTTCTCTGATGCTAAACCGAGTGCCATTTGGTCTGTCTTGCATAGTTCCAGAACCGCTGGCCACTAAGTCGGACTTCATAACTAATGTTTCGTCTAGGCTAACTTTGCCTGCGTCTACATCTTGATAAAAGGCTATCAGAATAGGTAATTTGATGGTACTCGCGGCCGGAAATACTCGATCGCCCTTGATATCCAAATAGTTTCCTGTATCTAAATCCAGAAAAAACATTCCGGCGCTCAGGGATCTATACTGTTCGATCGCACTTTCAATTTGAGGCTTAATTGCGGTCATTTCCGAGCCTGTGGACATCACCAAATCAGCCGAATAGTTTCTCTGATTTCCCGGCGAAACAGGGGGCGTAACTTGACCTGCTGCTTGTTCTATGCGGGTAATAGCTGTGGGTATAAAAGACTCGCTGCCCGCTATTTGCTCTGGATTTGGCAACTGAAACGACCAGCGCGTGGCAGATTCTCTAATGACTCGGACTTTTTGCGGGTCTAACTTATAACCGGGAGTTAATTGTATGACTAACCTCGTTGTTTCGGTGTCAAACTGTCCGACTCTAATTTGTTGAATAGCTGAGTTGTAGCTTTGAGGACTTTCGGGATACTCCAAGACTATTCCCGGTAAGTCAATTACTAAGCGGGTAGGATTAGCAATTAGTTTAACTTCAGGCTGAACTCCTGAATCTGTGGTTAAATTGAGCTGATTTCCCCTGGGATCGAAGTGCCAAGATGTTAGTGTATCAGCTTTTGCGGGCAGGGCGATCGAGAAAAGGCTAAGGGCGGCCGGCAACAGCCATCGCAGTTTAGGAGTCATGTGTGAAGAGAAAGAGTTTAACGGCTGCAACGAGAAAGCGGCTGAAAAAACCTTATCAACCGCTTTCGAGACGAAGCACCTAGCATCATACAGTCAACTCTTGCCTGCAGCCGTAAGTTTTTTATTTTCTTTGGGAGTATTCCGTTTCCGGCACTCCTATCAAATCCGGTTCTATTACCCCTTCTTGTTCCAGTTTCGCGCAGGCAGACAAAACTTTGTACACTGGCGGATTCTCTTGGCAGAATTCTTGTTTTGCAGGCACAAAATTTATTCACCTGCGATGAATTCAAGTTAGGCGACTTCTCGATTTCTAGCATCTTCGAGCGAGTCGATCGCGGCTTTTAAAAACACTTTTCCTTTAGCAACAAATCGGCGATCGCTCAAAGGATCGTAAGCTTCCCAATTACCGCTAACTTCGCGATCGCGCCACAAAAACCAGCAGCGGTAGATTTCCCCGCTATCTATATCATCGCACAAAGCCAGCCAATCATCCCCCGTGAGAGCGCTAGCATCTAATGCTACCAATTCCATCCATGCAAGTGCAGTGCAGGCATCGATCGCCTCAGCGTCAACGGAGTCAGGTTTGGTAGCTATAGGTTGTGGCGAACACAGTGTAGACTTCATAATTTCTCCTTAATTCAATTAAATCAATCAATCAATTGCCCTATTTATGCAACTGACCCGGTACGCCAAGTGGAAAAACTGTGTTTTGATGAATTTCTGGTTGGTCAAATTTACCCGCGGCTGATGCTTCTGTTAAATTATTAAGTGTATTAATTGTGAAAATGGCGGCGGTTCCCAAAGCGGCCATTGCCAGTCTGTGTAAGATTTTGCTCATTTGGCTGCTCCTTTTTTGCTTGGTGTATCTACTCTAAAAAGTTAAGTGGTGATTAGCGGCGGAGATTGGGGAGTTAAGAAAAACTTTTTCTCCTCAAATATATTCAACTGTTGAAGCCGTTATCAGGACAGAGTTTGAGGAGTCGATCGCCCCAAAAACCTCTCCAAGTAAAATCCCTTAAATTCCGGCTGGCTGATTATCTTCCTTAAAATCGCCCAAAATAGGAACTTAAGGCGTTAAAATTTCTAGATTCGTTCCCCTTTCACTGCAAGCGAAGTGCTCAAGTCAAAACGCGATCGCGGTCGCATTCTCACTGCCTCTGGCTTAAAGAAACTTAACGAGGCGCTCCAAGAATGGTCTGACCGAAATAACATTAGAGGTACTCTGACTGAAATCGAGGCTGAATCTGGCGTTGGTGCCGATACAGTCAGCAAAATTAAGCAGGGTAGAGAAGGTGCGGATTTGAGTAAAATTCGACAGTTGTTCGCGGCTTTTGAAATGACTCTGGCTGCTAGCGACCACCGATCGGCTAAACTTGAGGAACCGGAAAATTTAGACGAGCTGGACAATTCGCCGGCAGCGGAAGATACAGCCAGCAGCAGAATTGTTAAAGTATTTGTCAGTTATCGCAGCGCCGAACCCGATCGCGAGTTAGGAAAACAGTTAGAAATAGCCTTAAGCGCGATCGGTCATACAGTTTTTACAGCAGAAAATAACATTAGATTGGGAGATAATTGGTTCGACCGCATTAATTTGTTCCTCCAAGAATGCGATTATTTGCTGATACTTTTGCCGCCAACGGGAAATCAAAGCGAACTGCTAACATATCAAGTTCAGCAAGCAAAAGAACTGCAAGACTCCCGCCCAGACAGAAAACCAATAATTCTCCCCATCCGCGTCGGCTTTTCCCTGAACGCGCCTCTAAATCACGACTTGCGGGGCTATCTGTACCGCATCAAACAGAGGGAATGGAAAACCCCCGCCGACACTCCAATTATTATCGAAGAGGTTCTGAATTTACTAGCAGAACAACCCGCACCCGTCATAGAAGAAACGGAAGATTTAACACAAAAACAGCTATTAGAAATTAGCAGCGACGAAATACCTCTACCTGCAGCCGAACCTGAATTACCGGGAGGACAAGTCGATGTCGCTTCTCAATTTTATGTAGAACGCCCGCCCATCGAAGAACGCTGCTATCAAACTATTGTGCAGCCCAGCGCGTTAATTAGAATCAAAGCACCAAGACAAATGGGCAAAACTTCCTTAATGGCAAGAATTTTGCATCACGGAGCCCGTCAAGGCTATTGCACCGTTCCGCTAACTTTTCAGTTAGTAGATAAAGGCGTATTTGCCAACTTAGATAAATTCTTAAAGTGGTTTTGCGCTTACGTGGGCCGCGAGTTGCACTTACCCAATCAATTAGACGATTATTGGGACGAAATTTTCGGCAGCAAAGTCAACTGCAAAGACTACTTTGAAAAATACATTTTACCGCAAATCGACAGTCCTTTAATTTTAGGATTAGACGAGATCGATCGCGTTTTCCAATATCCCGACATTGCCGAAGACTTTTTAGGACTGCTGCGGGCGTGGCACGAAGAATCGAAGCGGCGGGACATCTGGAAAAAACTGCGATTAATTGTAGTTCACTCCACCGAAGTTTACATCCCGATGAACATCAATCAATCGCCCTTCAACGTCGGATTACCAGTCGATTTGCCAGAATTCAACCATCAGCAAGTACAAGAGTTAGCAGCGCGGCACAACTTGAATTGGTCGGAGGCAAAAGTTGAGGAATTGATGGCTATTGTCGGCGGTCATCCGTATTTAGTGCGAGTTGCATTATATCACATTTCGCGATCGGGTTTGACACTCGATGAATTAAAAGAAACGGCGATCGCAGATGCGGGAATTTACAGCGACCATTTGCGCCGACAGTTGTGGAATTTAGAAGAATATCCAGAGTTGGCGCAGGGGATGAGAGAGATTGTGGCGGCGGACTCTCCGGTGCCATTAAAGGCAATGCAGGCGTTTAAATTAGACAGTTTGGGGTTGGTGAAGTTGCAGGGGAACGAGTGCGTTCCGAGGTGCGAACTCTACCGGGAATATTTTCGATCGCACTTAAGCGCGATCGTGTAAAATTTTGTGCGTAAGTGCGGTAAGTAAAAATTAGGTGAATGATATCCATGAACGATATGTTTTTGATAACTTCCGATAATTGGCTAGATTGGATAACCGTGTTTGGTTATCTAGGTTTTACAGCTTTCATTGCATGGCGAGTGTTCACCACAAAGTAGATAGATTATGAAATTACCTTCTTCTTCTTCTTTCTTGCTTCGCGTCCTTTGCGCCTTCGCGGTTCGTTAAATAAACACTAAAATAAGACAAAAATCAACTCGCCCATACAGTTATGTCGCCCGTAGAAAGCGTTGCAGCAATTCCGAACGATCTGATTTTGCGCTTGAGCATCGAGCAGTATCATGCGATAATTCAAGCTGGCATTCTCACCGATGACGACTCTGTAGAATTGCTGGAAGGTTGGCTGGTTTTCAAAATACCAAAAAATCCACCGCATCGAGTCACAACTCGTCTTGTCAGAACAGCTTTAGAGAATATTTTACCCCGTGGTTGGTATGTCGATTCCCAAGAACCGATCACGCTATCCAACAGCGAACCCGAACCTGATATAGTGGTTGTCCGAGGGGATACGCGACAGTATCTCGATCGGCATCCGGGGGCTGAAGATATTGCCCTGATTATTGAAGTATCCGATACGACGCTTCAGCGCGATCGAACTGTAAAGAAACAGATTTATGCCCGCGCTGGAATTACGATTTATTGGATTGTGAATCTTGTGGAAGAACAGGTTGAGGTGTACTCTCAACCTCTTGTTGAAGTTGAGCAGCCAGATTACAGTCAAAGGTTGGATTTCGGGCGATCGGCTGTTATACCGATTATTATTGAAGGGAGAGAAATTGGTGCGATCGCTGTAGATGCTCTTTTGCCTTGATTTTGATTGAAAGCTATTGATTATTGGTTAATTGCTCTCTCAACTTTCGCAAAATCGGAATTTGTTCCAACTGTTCCGGCCGTATACTATCCCAGTTTAAGCCAATTGGACGCGGATAACTTGTATTAGTCTCAATTACATCCTCAGCAGTAACAATCCAATTCAGCGCCCAATCGTGAGCATGCATTGGCAAACGCGAATCGGCGACTATTTGCAAAGGATGCACTGTTGTTACAATTGGCGTATCGATTTGTACTAACCCGAATTCCTGCAACATAGCCAATTCCAAATCGGCAAATCCTGCACCTTTCCCGGTTCTTCCACCGTTGGGGCCGGCAGCTACGCAGCCGACTATTACTAAATCAATTGGCTCCATTTCTGCAAAACTTACCAATTTTCCGCAAGCGAGTGCTTTGCGGGCGATCGCACTTTCGGCAATTGATAGATTTTGCTGCTGCAAATCCTCAGCAGTTAACTCTACAAAACAGCGCTCGTCTGTCAATCGCGGTACTGCCATATACAGGCGTTTTCCCTCCTGCAAAGCTCGCATCCGCACCGGAATTTGGGGCGAATCTGGATTGCACTTAATCGTTTTTGCTTGTTGCCATATTTGTAAAGTTGCCAATCTTTCTGCAGCCACCTGTGCACCGACAAAGTTTGGAATATGACCGAACGGATCGCCAATAGATGCGGCTTGCTGCTTCAGCAAAGACCAAATTTCAGCTCTTAACTTGTCTTTGTCGTCGTTATATCCCGTCCAATCAGTTTTCATACTGTATTGTGCTACAATTTATCATACAGAATTATGCTTTAATACCGCCTCACTTCTTCAGTCCGCGAAGGCGGACTTTGTTTGTTTAGTAGTGGTTTCAACCGCCGAATAACTTATATGAATTTTACCACAAAGCCCAGTTACTATCAAGTCGGCGGCAGTCTCACCAATAACGCTCCCAATTATGTGAAGAGGCAAGCCGACGACGACCTTTATAACGGATTGAAGGCCGGGGAATTTTGCTATGTTTTGAATTCCCGGCAAATGGGCAAATCTAGCTTGCAGGTGCGGACAATTCAGCGGCTGAGAAAAGAAGGAATTGCTTGTGCTGCGATCGACATTTCGGAAATTGGCAACCGCGGCGTCACTCCTGAACAGTGGTATGCTGGTTTGCTACGCATTCTCGAAAATAACTTTAACCTGTCCGATATTGTCAACGTGCGGACTTGGTGGCGCGATCGCAATTTTTTAACCCCGGTTCAAAGATTGAGCGAATTCATCGAAACCGTACTCTTACCCAACATTTCCAGCAATATTGTCATTTTTATTGACGAAATCGACAGCATTCTCGCCTTAGATTTTCCCGCCGACGATTTTTTAGCCTTAATTCGCTCGTGCTACAACAAGCGCGCCAACAATTCAGAGTTCGATCGCCTAACTTGGGCCCTCTTAGGCGTAGCATCGCCGACAGATTTGTGCCGCGAGCAAAATGCCACCAGCAATACCCCTTTTAATATTGGCAAGGCGATCGAATTAACTGGTTTTGACGCAACAGAAGCTCAACCGCTAGCAGCGGGGTTGGCCGACCTTACAGACAGCCCTCATGAAGTTTTGAGAGAGGTTTTGTATTGGACGGGCGGGCAGCCTTTTTTGACTCAAAAGCTGTGCAAACTTCTGCTGGAAAATTCACAATTAATCCCGAATTTACCCCCCCCAGCCCCCCCTTCCCAAGGGGGGGAGAAAGATAAAATTAACACTTCTAAAGAGTGGGTGGAGAAAGTAGTGCGCTTGAAAATCGTGGAGAATTGGGAAACTCAAGATGTGCCCGAACATTTGTCCACAATTCGCGATCGGCTTTTCAAAGAAAACCAGCGCATTGTCAGGAGACTGGGATTGTATCAGCAAATTTTAGAACAAACTGAAACTGGCCCCGATGGTAGTGCTGAACAAATGGAGTTGCGATTAAGCGGATTAATCGTTAAGCGGGGGGAAAAATTAACAATTTCTAATCCTATTTATAAAGCTGTATTTAACCAACAATTAATTGAAGAAAAATTAGAAAAACTCTCGCCTTACTCGGAAGCGATCAAACTCTGGCTAAATTCTAGCTGTGAAGATGATTCTCAACTGTTGCGAGGGGATGATTTGCAGTCAGCATTAGTTTGGGCGGCAGGAAAAAGTTTGAGAAACGAAGATTTTCAGTTTTTGACTGCCAGCCAGAAAGTTATTTTGAGCGACCAAAATCAACTGCTGCATTTAGCTACACTAGAAACCAAGAAAGCAGTGTGCGATGCCGAAAAAGCTTGGAGTGAAGCTGACTCTGCTAAACAAAAAGCCAAACAGTGGATCGGCATCGGTTCTGCGGTACTGGCAGCATCGTTACTGGCGGCGATCGGCTTTTCAACTCTCGCTTACCAGCGGTTTAAACTAGCACAAGCCAGTATTGAAATCGAACAAAATGGCAGCGATGCTTTATTGTTGGCTGTTTCTCAAAAGACAGAAAACAGCGAAGCTTTATCAGAAGCTTTACTTAGAGCGATCGCCTCCGGGAAAAAATTAAAAACCTTGGTTAAAAACAAACATAAGCTAGAACAATACCCGGCAACTAGACCGCTGTTAGCCTTACAAATAATTCTCGATAAAATTAGTGAAACACAGCAGTTAAAAGCCTCATTAAGTCAGCAAAGAAAGATCGAGTGGCAAGCTCATAAAGGTGCCGTTACCAGTGTCACTTTTAGCCCAAAGAGGCACATTTTAGCAACCGCAGGAATAGACGATCGAGTTAGAATGTGGAACTTTTCCGGACAAAAAATTGCTGAATGGAAAGCTTTGCAGCAGTCAGTTAATATGGTAAACTTTAGCCCGAACGGTAATTTTTTAGCGACCGCCGGAAGGGACAGGACTGTTAAAATATGGAATTTATCAGGTAAAAATATTTCTACTTTGGAAGGAATTCAAGGCTCTGTTACCAGCATCAGTTTTAGTCCCGACGGAAAGTTATTAGCGGCGGCAGGGATAGACAGCTATGCTGCAATTTGGGATTTGTCTAAACTGCCACAATTAGTATCGTCTAGCATGAAACTCCCAGGTCACAACGGCTTAGTGAGAAGCGTAAATTTTAGCCCAAACGGCGATTTCCTAACGACTTTAGATGGCAAATCTACAGTGCGACTTTGGAATTTGTCTGGCAAGCTGAAAAAAACACTGCCTATTCAGGCAATTGGGCTCAGTTTCACTCCCGCTAAACACCAGTATCGCTTTGCTACAGTAACATTGAATGGCAAAGTAGGGCTGTGGAATCTATCAGAAAAAGGATTAGTTAAGGAATTTCAAACGTTGCATTTTGATGCGAAATCAATTAGTTTTAGTCCCGACGGAGAACGGCTTGCTACAGTGGGAATTGACAAGACTGTACGGCTGTGGAATTTAGCAGGGCGACAGGTTGCCCAATTTGAGTTTGAGGAGAATGTTGTTAGTGTCAGTTGGAGTCGAGACGGAAAGCAAATTGCTGTAGCTGGAAGCGACGGCACTGTCTGGCTGAGGCAGGTTGAAGGGTTAGAAGAATTGCTCAAGCAAAGCTGCAATTTTTTCACCACTCAACCGAAGTATTTTACAAGAGTTTCAACTCTCTGCAAGTAGGACACGGCAATGCCATGTCCCTAATGATGACTATCAATTTACTTTAACAGGCGAAACACTTACATTAGGATTTGTAACTCTTTTTAAGAGTTCTTGTCTGGCTTGTTCTGGATTTTGACCTTTGGGTACTTGATATAATAATCTACAGGAACCGTCTTGAGGATTAGCTGCACAAATAATTAGTTGACCGGTGGACGATGCACCTGCTGTGACAATATTATCCCAGCTTCCTTGCGGTTGCGAGTTGTTGAGAATTCCTGAGACTCTGGTACACCGAGTAATCGCATCTTCTCCTGATTCATTGAAATAGTTATCAGCTAGCCACAAAATAACGGGAATATTTTTGCCCTGTTGGACAGCAATTGTAGCTGGACGGCCGCCAGCAGCGCCGCAGAAGAATGAAGGCGTTTGGGCAAAGGCTGGACTGTTTGCTAAAATCGGAGCAGCAAGGGCAATAATTGACGCGCTAAAAACTGACTTTAAGAGCCGAAATTTCATGAGCAGTAATAAGCTTTTTCATTTAAGGTTACTAATAGTCTAAAAAGTTAAGCTGTTTGTTGCCGGGAAGATTAGGCATTTAGAGAAAAAAATAAAATTTATTCTGCAAATTTTTGCCATCGCACACACTGGCCTCATCTGGGCCAAAACTCTGGGAAAAAAGCTCGCTGACAAACAGGAAAGGCAGAAAATAGATGCAGCCATAGGGGGCGCAGGCGCGAAGGAATAGGGTAAAGGTGCGGTTTTTCACCGTTTTTTGCGCTCCCCTCGCTGTTCCTGATGCCGTCCCACCTAAAGTGGAACCTGTGTTAACATCAAAAAAAATATTCTCTTTAATAATCAACAATGGGCAATGTTCTGGTGCTGAACGCCTCCTACGAACCCCTTAACATCACCAATTGGCGAAGGGCGGTAGTTTTGTTGCTGAAAGGAAAAGCAGAACAGGTAGAACACAACGGGAAATTTATTGCGCCAAACTTCCCGCTACCAACTGTGATCCGACTGCGGCATTATGTCCGAGTTCCCTATAAGGATATTCCGCTGACCCGCCGGAACATCTTGCACCGGGATGCACACTCTTGTCAATACTGCAGTTATACGGGGGACGATTTAACCCTCGATCATGTAATTCCCCGATCGCGCGGAGGAGGCGACAGTTGGGAAAACCTTGTCACCGCCTGCGTGCGCTGCAATGTCAATAAAGGCAGCCGCACGCCGAAAGAAGCGGGAATGCCGCTGCGCTATCCGCCTCGGAAACCTCACAGCGGTCTTTATTTTGAAGTGACTAAACACGTTAAGAGCGGTATGCACAAAGAATGGCAAAAATATGTAATAGGCCTTTAAAACCCCTGTCAGCGCAAGCGCGGGGGTTTTTTGCGGAAGTTCTGAGTCCTGAGATTGCTTCGTTCCTGGGAACACACACTCTCTGCATAAATTAAAAAGTTAAACAGTTAAAGAGAGAATTTACGCTCTTAAATCAGGTTTCTCGTAAGAAGTAGGGGCTTTGACAACAAGGCATCTACAAAGAAGCCGGGTTTAAGATCGAATGTCGTGCAAATCCTGAAATAGTTAAATTGTTAATTTTCAACGATGAAAGACCATCTCCCTACCAATTCCGATGAAACATCTGGCAACCCCGAAGGTGAACTTGAGGCCAGCAGCGAGGTTGTACCCGCAGTAAGTGCGCCTGGAAAACGGCGCAACAAAGCCGAAGTTGCTTCCCAAGAGAATCGCGGCCGTCTCCGCGAGGAATTGCACGATCGCAAAGTCGAGCAATTGCGCCAAATGTTCGATCGGCACAAAAGCACTCGCCAGCTAATCTTGCTGCAAGATTTTCCAGACCCCGACGCACTTTCAAGCGCTTGGACTTATAAATTAATCGCCGAACAGTATGATATCCAATGCGAGATTATCTACGCCGGTGCCCTCAGCCACCAAGAAAATATTGCCTTAGTTAAATTGACAGGGTTGCCGTTGCAGCGGTGGACGCTGGAAACAGTAAAAACTAAGGATTTGTCGGTGTTTCAGGGGTGCGCTTTCATCGACAACCAAGGGACGACTTGTAGCTTAACCGAGTTTATTTTAGCGGCTGGAGTTCCGATCGCCTCCGTCATCGATCATCACAATTTGCAGGGGGAAATGAACGCAGAATTTATCGATTTGCGCCCTCAAATCCGCGCTACAGCCACTATTTTTGCCGAGTATTTACAGGCTGGACTGCTAGTTCTCGACAGCAGCGTCAGCCTGCACATCAAGTGCGCTACAGCATTGATGCACGGTTTGCGATCGGATACGATCGCCCTCAGACAAGCTCAGGAGGAAGACTTTTTAGCTGCGGCTTATTTGAGCCGCTTTTACGACCCGCAGTTGCTGAATGCGGTGTTGCAGTCGTCTCGTTCTAAGTGGGTGATGGATGCGATCGAGCGATCGCTCAAACACCGCACCGTCCAGAACAATTTTTCGATCGCCGGCATCGGCTATCTCCGCTATGACGATCGGGATTCTATTCCCCAAGCGGCAGACTTTTTAGTAACAGAAGAGAACGTACACACAGCAGTTGTCTACGCAATTGTTCACGACAAAGACGAAGAAATTGAAGTAGTAATTGGCTCGCTGCGAACTAATAAACTTACTCTCGACCCCGACGAATTCATTAAAGAAGCCTTCGGTCAAGATGCTCAAGGACGCTTTTTTGGGGGTGGCAGAAGTCAAGCTGGAGGTTTTGAAATTCCGGTGGGATTTCTTTCTGGCGGGAATGAGAACAGCGATTATGCAAGACTAAAATGGGAAGTATTTGATGATCAGATCAAGCAAAAGTTGCTGCATTTAATTAGCCCTAAAGACAATCCTGTTTACGACCATTAACTCGGGAGTTTTTAGGTGCGGCCTTAATTCCAGCAAGAGCCTCGGTTCTGCCTCCGGTTACTACGAGCTTTTGCCACGTTTTTTTCTCATTTCGGGCAAAATCTCAATTTGACAATCAGCCCTGGACGCATTCTAAGTCTCATCAACCTGGTTTTTTAACTCTTATTGAGGGTTTGAGCGAAGTAAGGGGGTTAAAAAACCCGGTTGCTATGTTTAGGACTAACAATAATAAATTTTCTCCCAATTCACCAAAAATACACACCCAAGAAACCGTTTTTTTTACTATGGTCAAGAGAGACAACGAAGTATTTTGGTAAAAACCCCATGTTGCGGGTAAAAATGAGTTTTATATAGTTTACTAAAGTCCACAATATAATTATTGTAATTTAATAATTATCGAGGGTTATTTTTTTGATGTTTACTATAATTTGTTTTAAACAATAACATTTTTTTAGAGTTGAGGCAGGAGAGTTTAGATAAATAACTTTTTATAAAAAAGCGCCGTATAATAAGGAAAATAAGAAAAATCAGGAAATAGAGAGGGATAACGATAAAATATTTTTTGGGCTAAGTTACCTAATTAAAAAGAAATTGTAGCATTTCATAAAAGTCTTCATTTCAACATAAAATGTGGGTTTCGTTTCTTAAGTAAGCAACCAGTTGCTACGATTTAAAATAAATTATTATATTTTTTTGTGGCAGGCTAGAATAGTAAAAAATTGCTTAACAAAAAAGGAACGCGGAGATGTCTACAAACCAGACTTTCTCTTGGTCGTTAGAGAAAATTCTAGAAAAAGTTTCAGAAATTGCACTTCAAATCAACGAGTTCGGGGAGCTGGAGACAATTTTGCAATGTGCGCTAGAGGAAACCAGGGTGCTGCTGCAAACCGATCGCGTGATTATTTATCGCTTCCTACCAAAGGGAAATAGTGTAGTATTTGCTGAATCGGTTGATGCTCAGTGGCCGCGAATCCTAGGAAAACAGATTTATGTTCCTTGCTGTGAAGCTACCTGGGTAGAGCGTTACAGCCAGGGACAAAGGAGCACCATTTCTGATATTCACAGCGGTTCTCTTCAAGCTTGTGATGTCGAATTGCTCGATCGCCTCCAGGTTCAGGCAAATTTAGTTGCGCCACTCTTGCTAGATGGCAAACCGCAGCAATCTCCGAAGCTTTGGGGACTGTTGATTGCTCATCACTGCCGAAGTCCGCGTCAGTGGGAACCTCTCGACGTTCAGCTCCTGCAACAGGTTGCAATGCACATCGGGTTGACGATGCGGCACTTGGAATCTCACCGCCCGGTACTGGGGCCAAATCAACCGCCGGAACTCGAAACAGAACCAAATCAAACTGCCACCAGTACAGAAAGCGCGCCCAGAGTCAATCATCAAAATTGTCTACCACTAGAGTTTGCCTATTCCCTGAGCGGCGATATTGTCCAGCTCAAAGCTTTTGACTTGTTGCAAAACCCGATCTGGATATTTGATATTCAGCATTTGCAAATGCGGTGGGCAAACCAAGCATCCTTGTACCTGTGGAATGCTTCTAGCCGGCAAGAACTTGTGAGCCGCAACTTTAGCGATGTGTCAGAGTCTACTGGGATTCGCTTGCAGACATATCTGCAGCAGTTTCAGCAAGGCAAAACCTTGTCCGAGCAGTGGACGTTTTACCCGGCCGGTCAGCCTGTTTCTGTCCGCTGTCGGTGTTCTGGGATCAGGATTGAGGGCGGGCGTTTGGCAATGCTAGTCGAGGGTACAGTCGAAAGCGCCGATCGAATGGAGCCGGAAATCCTGCGATCGATCGAGGCACTCCGGCACACCACGCTCATGGTTTCCCTGTACACCCTAGAAGGCTTACCGCTGCTGGAAAACCCGGCGGCATTGCGCTGTTATGGGGATGCACTGCACCCTCGCTCTGCGTCAGATAATGCTTTTCTAAGCCACTTTGTTGACCCTCAGGTAGGAGAGCGAGCAATGGGAGTTCAAGGGTACGGCGAGGTATCGATCACTGAGGCTCAAGTGATTACTCTGGCTGGGATTCGCTGGCACAGGATCGACGTGCGGTGTACCAAAGACCCGGTAACAGGCAACCCGATGTTGGTCGTCAACGAAAATGACATTACCGCTCGTCGCCAGCAAACAGAAACTGCCCTGCAACAGAATGAAATCAGGTTGTCAGAAGCCCAGCGAGTTGCCCAAATCGGTAACTGGGAATGGGACGTGATTAGGGGTAAAATTACCTGGTCTCCCCAACTATTTGAGATTTTGGGACGCGACAGGGCACTGGGCGAACCTACCTATGAAGAAAACCTGCGGCTTTACCATCCCGAAAGTGCCAAACAGCTACACCTGGTAGTTCAACGAGCGCTGGATCGGGGAGAGCCTTATCTATTGCGCCTCCAAGTCTTGCGCCCGAATGGTTCTATCCGCCATACTGAAGCCAGAGGACAGGCCGAACTCAATGCAGAAGGACAAGTCATTCGGTTGTTTGGTACATCCCAAGACATTACGGATCTTGTCAAAGCGGAAACAGAACTCAGAGAATTGAGTACAGCTCTTGCTAATGCAGTTGAGGGCATCTCGCGGCTGGATATTTTCGGACGGTACCTCACCGTTAATCAAGCCTACGCGAATATAGCAGGTTATCAGCCTGAAGAAATGGTTGGTATGAATTGGCAGAAAACAGTTCATCCCGACGACTGCGACAGGATGATGGGGGCTTATAAAAAAATGCTGGCCGAGGGCCGAGTGGAGGTTGAGGCCCGGGGTATCCGGAAAGATGGCTCGATCTTTTACAAGCAGGTGGTGATGTTGGCGGCCTACGACTCGCAGGAGCGATCGATCGGGCATCACTGCTTTATGAAGGATATCACCGATCGCAAGCAAGCAGAAGCAGCATTACAACTAGAGTTCCAGCGTCTGAGTATAGTGATTGCTACCCAACAGGAAATCGCCATCCGCAATCCCAATCTTGATGCAGTCATGGCTGTGATTGCAGAGAGGACTCAAGATTTGACCCGCGCCGATGGAGCAGTGATTGAAATGGTTGAAGGGGATGAAATGGTGTATCGGGCAGCCAGCGGTATCGCCAGCGCCTATATTGGATTACGGATCAAAGTAGGGACAAGTTTATCGGGAAAATGTATTGCGACTGGTCAAATCATGCTTTGCGAGGATTCAGAAACCGATGCACGGGTGGATCGGGCTGCCTGTGAGCGCATTGGTCTGCGGTCAATGGTGGTTGTTCCTTTGTTCTATCAGGACGATCGGGTTGGGGTCTTAAAAGTGCTTTCAGCTAAACCCTCTGCCTTTACAGAGTCAGATATCCAGACCTTACAACTGATGGTCGGGTTTCTGGCAAGCAGCCTGCATCTGGCTTCAGAGTTTGATGCCAAAAACATTCTCCTGAGTCAATTACAGGAAAGTGAGGAACGCTACCGTTCTGTGATTACTAGCATGACAGAAGGTGTCGTACTCCAGCTAGCAAACGGACAAATTACTGCGTGTAATGCTAGTGCCGAAAGAATTCTCGGGCTGACCCCGGAGCAAATGATGGGGCGCACATCCGTAGATTTAGACTGGCGAATCGTTCGGGAGGATGGCCAACCGTTCCCGGGCCAACAGCATCCGGCAATCCTCACCCTGCGCACGGGACAAGGGCGATCGAATGTGGTGATGGGCATTCACAAATCGGATAAAACGCTGACTTGGATTTCGATTAATTCTCAACCGCTGTTCCATTTCAATCAGTCTAAACCCTATGCAGTATTGACGACTTTTGCTGATATTACAGAACGCAAGCGGGGCGAGGAGATGCTCAGACACTGGGCGGAACAAGAAAGATTAATTGCTACGACAGATGGGTTAACACAAGTAGCAAACCGCCGCTGTTTTGATGAGCGATTGCAGTCGGAATGGCATCGGCTGATGCAGGGCCAACAACAGCTTTCGTTGATTATGTTGGATGTAGATTATTTCAAGCGATATAACGATTGCTACGGACATCAAGCTGGGGATACTTGTTTGGTGCAAGTGGCGAAAGCTGCTGCCGCCGCGGTTAAACGTTCTACCGATTTGTTTGTGCGCTATGGGGGCGAAGAATTTGCTGCTATCCTGCCGAGTACGGATGCTGCAGGGGCGATCGCGGTTGCTGAGTCGATGCGTCAGGCAATACGAGATTTGGGAATCCCTCACGAGCAATCTGAGGTAAGCTCGATCGTGACTGTGAGCATGGGAATTGCAACTGTGATTCCCACTGCGGAAACATCACCGGATGAACTCGTTGCCGTCGCCGATCGAGCATTGTACGATGCGAAACGACAAGGGCGCGATCGCTACAAAAGCGCAAACCCGATGACGGCGCCAGAGGTTAATCCAGTTGTAGAATAGGCAAAAGGTAGGTATATCCTAGATTGCTCCTAGAAAAACGGGACCCAATGCCTGGAAGTATTAATATATGGTTATTTACCTGATCCGGCACGGTATCGCCGCCGCACCCGAAGAATATGATACAGACTCAGAACGCCCGCTGACTAAAGAGGGCGATCGTAAAACCAGAAAAATTGCCCAACGGCTGTACGAACTCGAAATTCAGTTTGACCTGATTCTTACCAGTCCCCTACTGCGGGCGCAGCAAACCGCCAAAATCCTGCAAACAGTCGGTTTGAGTTCCCAAATAGAAGAATCCGCCACCCTCGCACCTTCAGGAGACATCGGAAACTGGCTGGAGTGGTACAAACAGTGGCAGGAAATAGGTAGCCGCAGCTTGGCCCTGGTGGGCCACCAACCCGACTTAGGCCACTGGGCAGAAACTTTGCTTTGGGCTCGATCGCAAGATGCCCTCATTCTCAAAAAAGCAGGTATCATCGGCTTAATCCTCCCGGAGACCGGCTCCCCAGTGGGCCGCAGCCAAATGTTTTGGCTAACTGCGCCTAAGTTTTTGCTGCACTAGAAACAGGGAACTGCCCCGACATTAACAGGACCCGCCAGCCCTCTTAAAACTGCATTCTGGGACGTGGAAACCGGGAAAAACCCGAGAAAATACGCAGGGGTGCGATCGGGCTGTCTGTTGAAACACTCGGTTTCTCAACCGCAATTAAATGATTATTTGTCAACACTGTGACACTATCTTCGTTTCTGGTAATGTACTTTTAGTAGATTGAACTCACACAAAACGGTATCGCAATGGTCGTCGGCGAATTCAAACCAGGTTTAGAAGGTGTTCCCGCCACCTTGTCCAGCATTAGCTACGTCGATGGACAAAAAGGGTTGCTGGAATATCGCGGGATTAGCATCGAGGAACTGGCACTGAAAAGTTCCTTTCTCGAAACTTCATATTTATTAATCTGGGGGGTACTTCCGACAAAGGGAGAACTAGAAGCTTTCGAGCATGAAATTCGCTATCACCGCCGGATAAAATATCGCATCCGGGACATGATGAAATGCTTTCCAGAAAGAGGACATCCCATGGACGCCCTGCAAGCTTCAGCGGCCGCCCTGGGCTTGTTCTACTCCCGCAGAGCTCTGCCCAACCAGGGATACATTCGAGAAGCTGTAGTGCGGCTGCTAGCTAAGATTCCCACAATGGTGGCGGCGTTCCAGCAAATGCGACGGGGAAATGACCCGGTGCGACCGAGGGATGACTTGGACTACTCGGCTAACTTTCTTTATATGCTCAACGAGCAAGAACCGGATCCGCTGTTAGCTAGCATTTTTGACACTTGTCTGACTCTCCACGCTGAACATACAATTAATGCCTCTACATTTTCGGCAATGGTAACAGCTTCGACACTAACAGACCCTTACGGGGTAATTGCTTCAGCAGTTGGCACTTTGGCGGGACCGCTGCACGGGGGAGCTAATGAAGAAGTGATTGATATGTTGGAGCAAATTGGTTCGGTAGAAAACGTGCGGGCTTTTGTCGAGAAGAGCGTTGAAAACAAGGACAAAATCATGGGGTTCGGCCACCGCGTTTACAAGGTGAAAGATCCGAGAGCAACTATTCTCCAAGGGTTAGCAGAACAGTTATTTGACAACTTCGGCCGCGATGATTATTACGACATTGCTGTCAAATTAGAAGAAGTGGTTGAAGAGAAATTGGGCCACAAAGGAATTTATGCAAATGTAGATTTCTATTCTGGTCTGGTTTACCGAAAAATGGGAATTCCGCTGGACTTATTTACACCAGTTTTTGCGATCGCCCGTGTTGCCGGCTGGTTGGCCCACTGGAAGGAACAGCTAGAAGCAAACCGCATTTACCGCCCCACTCAAATATATACGGGGACTCACGGTGCTCCTTATATTGCGATCGAGGATAGGATCCCTTCCTAAAGCAAAATTATCAACCCAGATCTGAAAATGGCGAGAAGAATTGTTTTGCTTTCGTGAAGTGTTGAAGTAAAAATTGCTTTCGCGTTGCGAGTCAGGAAGCAATTTCTGTCTGCCAAAAGCTGCCGTGCTGGGTTGCGCCCCCCTTGTATGTTGTGCTGTGTGTTGGCGACAATAGTAAGAAGTGACGATTTTCAGGAACTCCGGTCCTCAGACTTGCGGGTCTGAGGTTTTTTATTGGAATATCAGGCGCTGCTGCGGATGTAGGGGGGAATTGACCAAATCGGTAAAAAAGCCAGTTCAAGGCAGTCAACCCGCCCCAGCTAGGCTCTGATTTACGAATAGCTTTCGATAGGTGCGATCGCACGCATCGTTTATTACCGTCAGTATTATACAGCAATGAATTTTTCTATTTTTGACTCTATACATTCCAATTTTCACCCCCAGGTAAATGCGACAAATATTCGTCGATCGCATCCTCGAATTCACATCGAGAATAAGTGTATGTCAGGGACAGTAGCCCTGTTGCGATCGCCATAATTTGCTCTCTGTCCACTCTGTGATTGAGTTGAGCGCGGCTTAACTTTCCTTCCAACACTTCCCTGCTAGCCTCACGAATTGCGGCTTCTAGTTCATCTTCTATAAAAGACTCCCACTCAGCAGAGTTGATGTAGTAAGATGTTTTATCTTTGAGATTGATCTTTTTAATACCTCGGACCCAATTAGCAATAGAAGCAGCCCAATAATTTGTCAAACGCTGTTCAACTTGGTTTTTAATTAGGTGGATTAACAGAATCAGTAAAAAAGACCCAATATTCCGCAGAGTTGCTTGTTTGCTCATGCCCTCTAACTCATCGACAATTGCTAGAGCATCTTCATTCCTGCCTTCCAAAATACAATTTTCAGGTCTATTAATTCCTGTACCATTGCTTTTGCTCTCAATATTTATAATGATTTCGTAAGGTGCGCGGTGCGCACCCTACGCGCTTTATCCTTCAGTCCGCAAAGGCGGACTTCATTTGTACAGACGCGGTTTCAACCGCCGATTCCGCGCTACATCTAAACAGATTGAGTTACATGATGGCGACTGGTCAATTTATCCAATTGATTCACTAACAAACTCAGGAACAATCCCACATCGGTAACAACTCCAATAGACTCGATCGAACCCCGATCGCTCAATTTCGTCACCACCGCCGGATTAATGTCCACACAGACCATCTTCACACCCGCCGGCGTCATATTTCCCACACCAATTGAGTGCAGCATAGACGACAGCATTAACACCATATCCGCACCTCGTAACAGCTCAGTATATTCTTCTTGAGCCTTAACTAAATCCATTTGCGTGTCAGGAAGCGGGCCGTCATCGCGGATAGAACCTGCTAGAGAAAACGGGATATTATGCTTCACGCATTCGTACATGACACCGTTAGTAACCAGCCCGGCTTCAACAGCTTTTGCAATACTCCCGTAACGTCGCACACTGTTAATTATTTTCAAGTGATGGCGGTGCCCGCCGCGCACAGCCACACCGCGTTTCATGTCAACCCCTAAAGAGGTTCCCATGCTCGATTGTTCCATGTCGTGAACCGCGATCGCATTTCCGCCTAACAGCGCTTGTACGTAACCTTCGCGAATCAAATGCGCTAAATGTTCGCCACCGCCAGTGTGGATAACAACAGGCCCCGCCGTAACTACAACTTTGCCACCTCGATCGCGAATTTGGCGCAATTCCCACGCTACTTGTTCCACCACCAATTCTACGCGGCGCTCGCTAGAAACGCTGCCGGACATAAAACTGAACTCTTGAGAATTGCGCTGTTCCCGCGATTCGGTTTTGCGGATAGTGCGGATACCCACTACATCTACAACGACTTTTTCTCCTACTTTTAAATCGCGCAATAATTTGCATTTAGCCACTGGGCCATCAGCAGTTTCCGTAATAGCAACAGCACCGTCCATCCGCTGATTTTGCGCTTTCACCCACTGACCGTTTACCCGCACTTCTGTAGGATAAATCGTACTCACATAAAAGTCGTCCGGGGCGACGCCATCTTGCACTACCGGCTCTAAAATAGCGTCGCAAATCTCTTGCGGCGGAGGAACTGCACCCAAGTCAATCAGCATTCCCATGATTTCTTCCATCACATCGTGGGAAGGAGCCGAAACTTTAACGTCCGCAGATGATGTGCTTTGGCGCTGCTCTCCTAAATTGAAATTGAGGACTTGGAAACTGCCGCCGTTTTCGATAATTAAGTCTAACGCGCGACTGATTAAACCAGCATCTAGCAAGTGACCTTCCATGCGAATTGTGCGGCTTTCTACCATCACGTTTGCCGATCGCTCTTGTTGCACCGGTTCCGTTACCCGCAGCGTCAAACACTTACAGGCGCCGCCCGCTTTCAGAAATTCGGTCATCGGCGTTTCAATTACTTGAAAACCAGCATTAGTGATGCGCGTTTTCAAAGCTTCGCTAACTTTATTCATTACCACAACTTTGTCAATATTGACGGCATTGCAGGCAAAATTGGCGGCATCTGCTTCTTCAATGGCAATGCGTTTTTCCGGCGCCACTCGCATTTCAATTAAGCGGTTGGAGTACGAGTCAAATGCTGCTGGATAGTAGAGCAAATAGCCACCTGTCAGGGGACAAAAACAGGTGTCTAGGTGATAGAAACGTTCGTCAACTAAACGCAGCGAAAGCACTTCTATGTTGAGCCATTTGGCTAGTAACGGGTGCGAGTCGAGTTCGGAACGGAAGCCGTATCCGGCCCACAACCAGCGTCCTTCGCGATCGAGCAAAGCATCGCCAGCACCCTCAAACGGCAAGTCTTTCGGCAGTTCATGCACGGTGAAACCTTTGCTTTCAAACCATGCTTTGAAATAGGGTTCTTCGCCTTGGCGTTCTTTGTGATAGAAACGGCTGAGGACGAAGGTATTGCCTAAAAGTAAGCCTGCGTTGGCGGTAAAAACCATATCGGGCCAGCCTTTTGCGGGCGGTACGAGGTCTACCACAGCGTTTTCTTTGAGGACGTGGTAGAGTTTTTCCCACTGTTCGACGGCGCGATCGCGCGATGATTTGTGTACGTTGCCCTCCATCCACGGATTAATCACGTAATCCACATCGTAGTGGTCAGGAGCACACATGAGGAAGCGAATTGAGTCAGTCATAATTCAGTTAAAATGTGGTAGACGCTACAGCAGACGTATGTTGACAGAGTTTGTATAATAGCAACTGTAATATTCACTACTAATTTTAGCATCGCAACGTCTGGGCCTCATAAGGCCAACTGTTAATTATATCACGCTTAGGATTAGATTAAACTAAATCACAAACCTTCTTATGAAATACTCGTGAAATACTGGAGAAAATGTCTGGTTATTACACACACTATAAGAGGTTTTGATAGATCATTAATAGGATATCCGTTGAATTGTCCCAAATCGGACGATCGGGGCAAGTTTACGATTTTCTCTGGCTGATATTATAGATAGTTGATGAACCAGCCCCAGAAGAGTTATAGTTAATTTAACGCACATGATATAACAGCTTCTCTTAACTTTTTTTAACTTTCAACTTTTGCGAAATCGGAAGTTCGATCGCAAATTCTGTTCCCCGGCCAACTTCTGAATGACACTCCAAATTTCCGCCGTGGGTGTCTTTAACTATTTGGTAACTAATCGACAATCCCAAACCAGTGCCACTGCCGATCGGTTTGGTAGTAAAAAACGGGTCAAATATCCTTGACTGAACTTCGGGACGGATACCGGGCCCGGTGTCAGAAATCCGCACACACACTTGATTTTCTCGGCTGACTTCAGTAACAATGCGAATTTGGTTAACTTTGCAAGTACAGTTTGCTGATGACTCTTCCACAGCGTCGATCGCATTCAACAACAAATTCATAAATACCTGGTTTAATTGAGCCGGATAACACTCGATTTTTGGCAGTGTGCCGTAATTTTTAATGAGTTGAATTTCCCGACGTTTTTGCTGTGGCTGCAATCGGTGCTGCAAAATCACCAAAGTGCTCTCTATCCCTTCATGAATGTCTATTACTTTGCGAGCTGTTTCATCAAGTCTCGAAAAGTTTCGCAAAGACAGCACGATCTGCTTAATTCTGTTAGCACCTTCTTGCATTGAAGCCATGATTTTATGAAAATCTTCCGCGATAAAATCTGCCTCTATTTCTGCCAATTCTTGAGCTATTTCAGGAACTGGTTCGGGATAGTGTTGCTGATAAAGACTGAGCAATTTTAGTAAATCGCGAGCGTACTGTTTGGCGGGAATAATATTGCCGTAGATGAAATTGACAGGGTTATTAATTTCGTGGGCAACTCCCGCTACCATTTGCCCGATACTTGACATTTTTTCGGATTGAATTAGCTGGGATTGAGCATTTTTTAAGTATTCCAGAGTTTGTTCTAGCTGTTGCGCTTTTTCTCGTTCTCGCAGTTCGCTAAGCAGCAACTCTGCTTCGGCTTGTTTGCGATCGCTAATATCCATTACTGTTCCCAACAGTTTGATTACTTCCCCGGTTTCGTTAAAAACCGCTTCTCCTCTTCCTTCCACGTATAGGATTTGACCGCTAGGATGAATAAATCGGAACTCTCTTTTGTAGGAAATGCCTTGCGAGATAGTGAGGGTGACAGTTTTTTGAAACACGTCTCTGTCGTCGGGATGACACATCTTTAAAAGTTTTGCAGATGTCGGTTCAGTTGCACTTGAGTCAAGACCAAAAATGCGGAACACTTCTTCTGACCAAGTAATTTTATGAGTGACTAAATCAAATTCCCAACTGCCGATATGGGCAATTTTCTGGGCGGCTGCTAGACTAGCTTCGCTCTGTTGAAGTTTAAGTCGCTGTTGTTTATCTTGTTCGACAAGATTGGCTTGAGCGATCGCAATTCCCATTTGTGCTGCCACAGCTTTCAATAATCTGATCTCATCTTGTGTCCAGTTACGCGGGCGATCGTACTGGTGCAAGCATATCATTCCGTTGGCTTTTCCCTGGTAGGAAGTGCGGATGGATATCATCGACTTCAAACCTATTTGACAGCACAAATCTCTGACATTTTCTAGCAGGGGATCGGAAAAAACATCGTCAGAAACTACAGCTTGCTCTTGGGACAATAAAAACTGAACGTGAGGATTGCCCTGTACGGGAATTTGTAAATCTAAAAGCGATTTTGATGCGGCTTTTCTGTACTCAGCGACATTAAAAATTTGGGGAAATGGGTTTTCTTTGTAAGTGTGAATCAAGCAGTAATCGGCATTAAAAATTCTACCTATTTGGGCTGTCGCTGTTTGAAAAACTTGCTCTGGATTTAAGCTGTAGCGGATTTCGAGAGTAATTGTTTCTAGCAGAAATCTTTGCTTGATTTGCCGTTCCAAAGCAGCTAAAGCTGTTTTAAGTTCTAGTTCTGCTTGTTTGCGATCGCTAATTTCAGCAGCAGTTCCCAGAATTTTCCAAGGTTTGCCCTGCGGTGTTCTGGCAAACACGCTCTCCCGGCTGCAAAACCACCGATATTCACCATTCTTCTGCTGTATCCGGTATTCAAAATCAAAGCTTTCGCCATCTTTTGCTGCCTCAAGTTTTTTTCTTTGTTCGGAGAATGCAGGGATATCGTCAGGGTGTATTAACTTAGGAATAAATGTGGCTGCCATCTGCTGTATTTCTTCAAACGTGTAGCCAATATCGCTAGAAATATCGCGGTTGACGTAGAGACTTCTCTCTTCTATCAAATCGTAAACGTACAATAGATTAGGATTCGTTTTAATTACTGCCGACAGCCAGTGCTGGCTTTCTCGTAATTGTGCTTCGATCCGCTTACGTTCTTCTATTTCAGCTTCTAGCAGCGCATTTTTTGCTACAAGTTCCTTAGAAAGCCGACTGAGCAGCAGTTGATTTTCGACGCGAGCCACGACTTCTTCTATTTCAAACGGTTTAGTAATGTAATCTACCGCCCCCAGCGAAAAAGCTTTGACTTTATCAAAAACTTCATTTAAAGAGCTGATAAAAATCACAGGGATATCTTTCGTTTTCGGAGAAGCTTTTAGCTGTTCGCAGACTTGATAGCCATCCATACCGGGCATCATGATGTCCAGCAAAATCAAATCCGGTGGACTCGATAGAGCAAAGTTGAGAGCTAATTTGCCATCTCGTGTCGGCCGCAGTTTATATCCCCGCTTAGACAAAAGCCGGGATACAAGTCGCAAGCTTTCTGGATTGTCGTCCACCATTAAAATATTTTGTGGGAAAGCAGTTTTTGGAAGTCTAATTGTTTCTCGTCTTGGATTTTTATCGTCAGTTGTATTCACAGCAGACCCTCAAATTATTCAAACTTTTTATGTGGGAATACTTTTAAGTCATTAACCGTTTGTAGCTAACGCTCTCAGGTAAACCAGCACAACTCTTGGGTAGATAGCACACTCCTAAATTATTTGTAATTATATCAAAAATAAGAATAGTTTGAAAATGTGTGAAAATCTAATTATCGCAGCCCATCAAGAAAACAGGCGAGATTCATCAAATCACACGCTCAGCAAGCAAGTTTGATTAAAGGTAAAATTTTTACAATGTCTAGAAACCGATTTCGCCTGCCTTTATCTGGTGGATCGCTATTGTGTGTTCTAAGTAAATATCCTTAGTCGAAATGACAATTAAAAACCTCCCCGATCAGTGGTATCAACTTAAGACTAAAATCCTTTGCTTCTCTGGTTTTTATCCAAGTCTTGAGTCCGGTAAATCCCCTTTCTTAAGCAAGGCTAGGAGAATTTAGGCATAATTGTCCAACAGTATACCGTTAATATATTTGAGCTTAAGTTGACACCAATGGACCCTGAAACACTCCTACAATCTCTTATATTTTATTTACACCGTCCGGCGGCTGATTTATGGTATCTTTGTATCAGCCTGCAATTCCCCACAAGCGGCGTACACGGCTTTCACGTTATACCAATTCAGAAAAATTCGAGCAATTTCTAAAGCTAGCTGGGGCTTACCTTGGTCAATCAACCACTGCAAAAAAGGAGTCATTGTCCGCTCGTTCAGCATCCCACCTAATGATAAAAATCCCCACAGTATTTGGTGCAGAACAGTCATTTGAATCATCATCCGCACTTCCCAATTAGGGTGCTTTTGATAAAACAAAACTCCCATTCTCCCGCGCTGAATTTCTCGGTCTATCATGCCAGGAATTTGCTCTAAACTAAAAGGTGGATGCCAGTGATAGCCGACAGCAGCCGGACATTTAATTAATTTTAAACCTAATTTTTTCAACCTCACACCCAACTCTAAATCTTCCCATCCGTACAGTTGAAAGCGAGTGTCAAACAGTCCAGCAGCCAGCAGCCAGTGGCGGGCGATCGCGACATTTCCCGTAGCAAAATAAGCAGCCGAAAAATCGGTTATTTTGTAGGGTTCCGAAGTAGGATTATCGAAATTACAAGTATTAATCACGCTGCCGTAAGTAAAAACCGCATCAGTATCTTTGTAACCCTGTAGCAAAGCATCTGCGTGGGCTTGCAAAAAATGCTCTGTTACCACCAAATCGCTGTCAATAAAAATAATCGTATCGCCCTTAGCATCTTCAACGCCTAAATTGCGCGCAGCGGCGGGGCCTTGGTGACATTGGGCGATCGATCGCACATGAGGCAACAAGTCGGCATCTGCAGCCAACCACTCCAGCGTCCCGTCCGTCGAGCCGTCGTCCACCACAATTATTTCATACTCTCTCACAATCTCACCGAACTGCTGATTTTCCAAAGCCAGTAGACATTTTGCCAAAATCGGTTTACGATTATACGTCGGAATCACAACACTAAAAAACACGGTTTTTCCCCATCTCCACAGTTACCGTATCCCACGGTAGCAGATTTTTCGCAGCAACTCCCTAGGGAAATAGCCAAGTTTAGCAAAAAAAGAATATATAAATCTGTGCTATTTCTGACAAGAATCGATCTCAATTAGGTGCATAATGAAAAGTCGGTTAAACCTCACATTAGGCACCATTCTCAAGAACAGGCAAGATGCCTGTTCCACAAAAATGATATTTTTTTGTGGGGTGGGCATCTTGTCCGCCCTGAAAAGCTTAGTGACAAGGGTGCAAGATGTCAGTTAAATTCAGGATGTAAATAGCAATGAGTCGCGCTAAAAAAGTTGTCCTAGCATATTCGGGCGGAGTCGATACCTCCGTCTGCATTCCTTACCTCAAAAACGAGTGGGGTGTTGAAGAAGTAATTACTCTGGCCGCGGATTTGGGACAGGGAGACGAATTAGAACCGATCCGCAAAAAAGCTTTAGCATCCGGTGCTTCGGAATCTTTAGTTATTGATGCTACCGAAGAATTTGTCAAAGACTATGCGTTTCCAGCGATTCAAGCTAACGCACTTTACGAAAACCGTTATCCTCTTTCGACTGCCCTGGCTCGCCCGCTGATTGCTAAATTGTTAGTAGAAGCTGCGGAAAAATACGGTGCAGATGCGATCGCCCACGGTTGCACAGGTAAAGGAAACGATCAGGTGCGGTTCGATGTGTCGATCGGCGCGCTCAACCCCAAGATTAAGATTTTAGCACCTGCGCGGGAGTGGAAAATGAGCCGCGAGGAAACGATCGCATACGGCGAGAAATGCGGCATTCCGTCCCCGGTGAAAAAGTCTTCGCCTTACAGTATCGATCGCAACTTATTAGGAATGGCAATCGAAGCCGGAATCCTCGAAGATCCTTGGGCGGAACCGCCGGAAGAGGTGTATTTGATGACAAAGGCGATCGAACAAACTCCCGACACACCCGAATACATAGAAATCGGTTTCGATTGCGGAAATCCTGTCACTTTAAACGGCAAAGATTTATCACCAGTCGCCCTAATTTCCCAACTCAACGAAATAGTTGGAAACCACGGAGTCGGCCGGATTGACATGATTGAAAACCGCTTAGTCGGGATTAAATCGCGGGAAATTTACGAAACACCAGCGATTTTAGTTTTGATGCACGCGCACCGAGATTTAGAAAGTTTGACCTTGACAGCAGATGTGACTCGGTACAAACGCGGCATCGAAGAAACCTACAGCCAAATGATTTACAACGGTCTTTGGTACAATCCTTTGAAAACCGCTTTAGACGCATTTATTCAGGACACGCAAAAGCGAGTAACTGGAACCGTGCGGCTCAAACTGTTCAAAGGAAATGCCACAATTGTCGGCCGCAAATCTGAAAATTCTCTGTACAGTTTCGACTTAGCAACTTACGGCGCAGAGGACGAATTCGATCACAAAGCTGCCGAAGGATTTGTCTATGTTTGGGGACTACCAACCCGCATTTGGTCGGAGAAAAATAGAGGTTATAAATAGGAGCGAATTAGGGTTAAAAACTCGATGTTAGCCCACCGAATCGAATTCGGATGAAAATTCGATGTTAATTAAGAGCCGGGTGGGCATTGCCCACCTGTTTCGCGGATTAAAAGTAGGGCGCGCATCGCTTGGCGGCCGAATCAGCCTTGCGCGAGCTCGTTTCTCAACTGTTAAATTCGGGCATGAATTTAGCGCAAGTCGCACAAATGATGAATTTATCGACATTGGAAGTACAGCGATTAGTAGGAGGAAATGAATGAGCGAGCCCCTGCTTTCTACCTTCAGATTACAGCCTCGGATCGACAGGTTCGCTCTCCATCGCTAAAACTCCGAAAACGCACTCGTGAACTCGTCTCAATGGAGCACCCGCAACAAATCTCTCCAATGCTTCTACACCGAGAGCAAACTCTCGCAACGCCAAAGAACGCTTACCGGAAAGGCCGCGCGATCGCAATTGTTCTAAATGTTCCGGCAAAGAATATTCCAGACCATAAATAATTCGCAAATATTCTTTTCCGCGACATTTTACCGCAGGCTGTACGAGTCCTTTGCTATTTTTCACAATAAAATCCATTGGTTTAACAACCATTCCTTCGCCTCCCGCCGCCGTCAGTTTTTCCCACCATTGAATCCCTGCGAATCGGCTGTCGAAATCGGCAATTTCAACTATTTTGTATTCAGTAGCTAACAGCAATTCAGGGTCAGCTTTACAAATTTCTGAAATCTGTTCCATGTGCCAACAGTGATTTTTGTCAGTGTGAACAGTTCCCTCGGTTGCCAAGATGTGGAAAGGCGCTAATTTGAGGTCCAAGAGCGATTTCACTGGCCAGCAGTAGCGCTGATAGGCATGAACATAGCGATCGGCTAGTTCGGCTCTTTCTTGGTAGCTAGTCAGCAAAGAATTAATTTCAACTCCCCGCTGCTTTGCCTGTTCTAAGTTCTTAATCGCCTCCGCAAACCCGTGACGAGATGCTGTTCCCACGGCGGCGTATTGCTCTTTCAATAAACCTTGAGCTTTAGCTGACCAAGGCATTAATTCGCAGTCCAAACACACCCAATCGGTTTGAAATTTTTCCCAAAAATTGCTCGCAGTGAGAGCGACATTTACCCGCGCTAAAAATTCTATTTCTAAGGTAGAATTATCGAAAAAATGCCGTCCCGTGCGGGTGTAGCAAATGCCCATACTCTCGCTGAGAATGCCAAAGCGGCGTAAAGCTGCTGATGCGTCGCGGCAAACAATCACAACTGCACGGGAACCCATGTGCTTTTCTTCGCACACAACTGTCGATATCCCCTGCTGTTGGTAATAGCTAAATGCTTCGGCTGGATGTTCTAAAAGTCCTGGTTCGTTGGAGGTAGCAGCGGGAGACATTGTGGGCGGCAAATAAATCAGCCATTTGGGATTGGCGGCAAACCGACTCATTACTTCTAGGGCTGCGATCGCATTTTCTTCTTTAATCGTAATGTTACGTTGCAGGCGAGTTGAAATAATGCGTTTTCCGAGTACGTCGCTAATGTCCAGTACGTCATCAAACTGCTGTTGGGCGGTGAGATTCACTGCCGCCAAACCGCTATTGATAACGGGTGAATTCATATCTCTATTGTTAAGTGGAGTTGGGCTGTCTAGAAAGAGGATCGGTTTGGCAGGTTCGCAGTAAATTCTCGCAGCAGCAACGCTGACAAATTCTCTTTCGGGATACCGCAAAGCTGTTAGTTTGCCCCCGAAAACGCAGCCGGTGTCAATATCAACAGTATTGTTCAACCATTCTGTTTCTGGAACGGGGGTGTGTCCGTAAACAACCGCTGCCTGACCTCGATATTCGGCGGCCCAATTGTAGCGGACGGGCAAGCCGAATTCATCGATTTCGCCAGTTGTTTCTCCGTACAAGGCGAAATCTCGAATGCGGCCCGATGCGCGTCCCTGAAATTCAGCTTTCATCCCGGCGTGGGCGACGACTAATTTTCCGCCATCGAGGACGTAATGCCCGCTCAAACTATCTAAAAATTTGCTAATTTCTCGTACTGCTGATTCGCGCGATTCATCCGGTAAAGCGGCAATTTCTGCTAATGTTTGTTCGAGTCCGTGGTTGATTTTGACATTTTTGCCGTTGAGTTTTCGCAGCAGTTTGATATCGTGATTTCCAGGTACGCACAAAGCTGTTTCTGCGAGTACCATGTTTCGCACGAGTTTGAGGGTGTCGAGAATGCGCGGGCCCCGATCGACCAAATCGCCCAAAAACACGGCCTTACGGCCCTCCGGGTGCGCGTAGGTGGGAAAATTCCCCAAATCGGATTCGCTGGATTTTTCGATAATTTGATAGCCCAACTGTTGCAGCAATTGTTCCAATTCGTCGCAGCATCCGTGAACGTCGCCGATGATGTCAAAAGGGCCGCAGTCGCCTTTGCGATTGTTCCACAAAGGTTGTCTCTCGACTTCCACCGCGTCGATTTCCTCTGGGGAACGCAGGACGTAAACGTACCGAAATCCTTCCCGATCTAGAGATTTGAGCGATCGCTTTAAATTCTGAACGTGGCGGCGAATTACATGATTTCCGAAATTGCGGTTTGCACGTTGTTGGTTGCGATCGCCACACAATTTTTCTGGTAAATCTAGCACAATAGCAACCAAAAAGCAATGATATTTTCGGGCTAATTCCAACAAAGGTTTGCGGCTTTCCGGCTGAACGTTGGTGGCATCAATCACAGTTAGCTTACCTGCGGCCAGACGTTTAGCAGCGATTAAATGCAATACTTCAAAAGCATCAGCGGTGACCGCTTGATTGTTTTCGTCGTCGGAAACCAGACCGCGGCAGTAATCCGATGAAATGATTTCTGTAGGTAGGAAATGCTGTCGCGCAAAGGTAGATTTGCCGGAACCGGATGCACCGATGAGAACGACTAAAGATAGTTCTGGAAAAGTAATTTTCATTTAATATTATTATTCAGCAAACATCTGTACCAAAGTATCTAAAACTGCTTTTTGTTCGTCAGCGCTGATTTGACCGAGATATTCATCTAATCGATTTTTGTCAACAGTCCGAATTTGATCGAGGACAATTTGCCCATCTTTGCCTTGAAAATGACAATCTATGCGGCTGGGATATTGTCGCCCCTTCGTTGTCATTGGAGCAATGATGACAGTGGCAATGCGCTTGTTCATCTCATCTGGTGAAATCACCAAACAAGGTCTAGGTTTCCGAATTTCACTGCCAACAGTGGGATCAAGGTTAACTCGAAAAACATCAAAACGTTTGACTACCATTGCCACTCAAGCTCCTCCCACTCCGTAGTGGTGACATCATCAAGAAGGACATCATCATGTTGCTCTGCCATTTTTGCGAACGCTTCCTCCCAGCCGGCACGCGGTTTTGGGGCTGCACCAATGACGATCCAACCGGCAGGCGGTTTTTGGGCTGAACCAATGACGTACCAATCGGCACCCGGTTTTTGGGCTGCACGAATGACAATCCGATCGCCGTGAACTTCGATTTCTACTGCTTCGCTAATACCAATTTGCTCTAACAAAGATTTGGGAATGCGAATGCCCTGAGAATTGTCAATTTCAACGATCTGGGTTTGAATAGATTTACTCATAGCGTCAGCCTGCATTTTTCCAAGTTTAACTATATTGTAAGCACAAACAGACTGTGGGTATTATTTGTACTGGGTGAATATTGCCATTTGCGTAGGCGAACCTACTTCTAAATCTTCAGTTCCCACACAACGAAACTCTACCCCACAGCCAAACCGTTCGGCAACTCTATTCGCCCAAGTCTGAAACTCTGCCCTTGTCCACTCAAAGCGGTGATCCCGGTGGCGAAATTTGCCCGCCGGCAAGTTTTCAAACCTAACGTTATATTCAATATTTGGACTTGTGACGATCGCACTTTTGGGTCGGATAAATTCAAACAAAACCCGTTCAAAAGCAGCTAACCGTTCTAAATCCAGATGTTCGATCACTTCAATTACCGCCGCCGCATCAAAACCAATCAAGCGGCTGTCCCAATAAATTAGCGAACTTTGAATTAGTTGAATGCGAGATTGTTGTGCGGGAGACAATCGATCGATCTGCAAACGTTCCCTGGCAATTTCCAATGCACGAAAGGACACATCGACGCCTGTAATTTGTTCGATCGAGCTTTCTTTCAAAAGCAGTTTCAGCAGTTTTCCCTCACCGCAGCCCAAATCTACCACTCGCTTAGCACCACTTTGCTTTAAAACCTCCGTCACAGCTTCCAAGCGCTGTTGATTCAAGCTAATTTGCTGTTCTAAAACTTCCTCTTCTTGCTGATGAGAAACTTCGAGATACTCAGGGTCGATATTATCTGCTTCTGCTAACTGTGCCACAGCAATGCGCGTCAGACGGCGCTGGCGTTTCAGATAGCGGTTGGCAATTTGTTCGCGGGCGGGATGCGCGTTCAACCAACCTTCGCCGTGATGCAATAATTTCTCGATTTCATCATCGCCTACCCAATAATGTTTGTCGTCATCCAACACGGGAATTAGCACGTAAAGATGGCTTAACAAATCCGCCAAACGAACTGTATTTTGGAGTTCCACAGAAAAGTAAGGACTTGCGCCCCACTCGGGAAATTGCTCGTCAAGAATCAGGGGTTTTGCTGCGACTTGATAGCCAAGCGGCTCAAACATTTGCCGCAGAAACTTCTCGCCACCGCGACAGGGCAAAACCGCCAGATTAACTGTCAAAGGAATAGCTGTTTCTGCGAGTTCTGGGCGGTCTTTGCAGCGACCGGATAGAGCTGTACTAAAGACTTTGGCGAGGGCGACAGACAGAAACGAAGAGGCAACGTAGGGGCGATCGTTCACGTATTGTTCGAGAGGGCGATCGCCCGATTTTGACTTGCCCCGCACCAAACCAACCGGATCGACATCTAACAGTAAAGCCGCCGTGCACCTTTCTGCATTGGCCTCTGGATAAAACACGCTGGCTTTCCCGAAAGTCATCGGAAAGGATTGATGGCGATCGGGATGTTTGTGCAGCAAATAGCCCAAATCTGTAGCAGGGACGCGAGTTGTAGAGATGGTTAATAACATAAGCTATTAATTTTTGAAATTATCTGCGTTTATCTGTGTTTATCTGCTTTATATCTGCGGTTGAATAATTCCCAAAACAATCAATGAAATTTCTGTTTTTCCACACTTCCCAAATCCAACTTAGCCCGCAACTCTTCCTTAATCCGATTTAAAATAGAATCCTCATCCAAAGAAGACAGAATCTTGCTCACCACAGCCTTTGGTCCATCATCTCCCCAAGAAGCACCATTAGCCAAATAAGCCTTAGTAACTTGACCGATACCGTAGGAAGAAACCCCCGCGATCGCAGCTTGCGTCACCGCCACAGACAAATAAGGCCCTAAAGCCAAACCCCCCGTCGCCGGCGTCGCCAAACCCAACAATCCTTTCAAAGAACTCAAACCAAAATTAGCCAACAATTCACCCGCAGTAATTCCCCCCATACTAATCGCAATCTTTTGCAGCAATTCCACCGCGCCCGCTTCCGTCATCGCAATGCCGTAAACTTTAGATAAAGTTAAGATCATCACCACATCAATTACCGCACCGCTAAGAATATCAACTACAGTAATTGGATTAAGTGCGATCGCCACCGCTTTCGTCATTACCGCGTTCCAGATAATTCGATTAGCCGCCTCATCTCGAATTTCCATTTTTCGCTGCACCAACTGCTCGTTAATATCCCCCGCACAGAGCATCGTATTCAGCGCGACCAAAGATTTGCCTTCTCGGTCTAAAATCTCCAAAATCTTTAATTTTAAATCTTGCACTTGTGGCAAACTGCGAGTCATTTGCACGCCCATACTTCCGTCGGGACGGCGCACCGCCCTCGCCGTCAAAGGGGAAGCCGCCGCCATCACAATTTCATCGGGAGACAACAATTCTCTTACGCGATCGTCTCGAATTTTATGATAAATTGCCAGCCTGTCTGCATCAGGATACTGGTCAATTTTATTAAACACTAATAACATCGGTTTTCCGGCTTCCCGCAACTGCGAAAGTGCTGCGTATTCCACCTTTGTAATGTCGCCAGCAACTACAAACAAAATCAAATCTGCTTGTTGAGCAACGCGGCGGGCTAAAAGTTCGCGAGTTTCGCCGTCAACTTCATCTATTCCCGGAGTATCGACTAATTCAACTTGCGACAAACGGTAAATAACTGGCGAAAGTCGATCGGGCAAATTCTCATCAATTCCCTCTCCTACATCCCACTGACCGATAGTCGTGGTGCGAGTCACCCCGTGAGTCGGGCCAGTTTCAAACACATTTTGACCTAGCAGCGCGTTCAAAACCGAAGATTTTCCCCTTCCCACCATCCCAAACACAGCTATTTGCACGCAAGCGCGCTCTAGCTTGTCGAGCATTTTCTCCAACCCGCCAATTTCCGGCTCAAGTCCAGTTCGCTCTTGAACTGTCAAGTCGAGATTTTCTACTATATCTCGCAGAGCATCTTTAGCGTGGCGCAGGTTGAGTTCTGCCTGAATGTCTGCGAAGCTTAAAATTGTGTCATCTAATTCGCGATCGACATTTGAAAAATCCGAGGCTTCAGTCATTGTTACCTGATGTTATAGCTTTGCTTCACTTAAAGTTTCAACCGATATGATGCCATTCTAGCTTTTTCCGTCTGCTTTGTACATTAGGGGTACGGCAATGGCGTGTTTATAATCCGGGTAGGGAGACAGCAATGCTGTGTCCTAATCCTGGTAAGGACACAGCATTGCTGTCTCCCTACAGATATCATGTAAAACCTGTTTAATTTACAACAATGATTAAGCGCCTCCAAATAATAGCCAGTTATCCATTTCCTTTACGTGTAATAATTTTTCTATTAATCTTGCTAGCAATTTGGCTGCCCCTAGCAGCACCAATTTATCTCTTGGTTAAAGATAGTAACCTAGCAACTATTCTGACAATGGGATTGTTGTTTACTGAGTTTCTGTTGCTAGTGCCACGCTGGGGAAAACAGGTTTACGGACAAACCCAATTACTCAAAAGTTACGGTTTAATCAATACGCGAAAAAACGGTTTTGAGCTTTTAATCGGATTGGCGATCGGGCTTTTGCTCACTTTCAGCTTATTTGCGGTGCAAGGGCTGTTCGGCTTAGTCGCGTGGCAAAATTCTGATAATTTGCCTAGAATCATCGCAGAAGGGCTGTTAAGCGCCCTTGGAGTCGGTTTTGCGGAGGAGTTGGTATTCCGTGGCTGGTTGCTGGACGAGTTGCAGCGGGATTACAATTATAGAATCTCTCTGTGGGCGAATAGCCTGGTGTTTGCCTTATCTCATTTTATCAAACCTGTCGCGGCCATGCTGCGGAGTTGGCCGCAGTTTCCGGGGTTGTTGTTGCTGGGTTTGATTCTGGTTTGGGGAAAAAGATCGCGCCAAAATCGCCTCGGTTTGTCGATCGGGCTTCATGCAGGTTTAGTCTGGGGATATTACATGATTAACATCGGGCAGTTAGTGCGATATTCGGCATCTGTTCCCGACTGGGTGACAGGAGTTAACGGCAATCCGCTAGCTGGGGCGATCGGGCTGTTGTTTTTGAGTGTCTTGGCCTTGGGAATGCGAAAAATGTCTGAACATTCCAAAGGTTTCGAGTAAGGACGAAGATTCCTTATTTGCCACAACTTTGAGGACTAAATTCCTCACTACCACCCAACTAATTCAGCAATTTATAAACTTATGAAACTCAGCATCTTTGGCACTGCTACACTGTTAATTTATACAGGTTTGTTAGCTCCGGCAAACGCACAAAATCCGGCACAACTCAAGCCAAATAATTCTTTAGTCCAAGTGCAGACAACGCCAGAACAAATTCTCAATGCTTGCGTGCAGAATCAGGTTGAAACCCTGCCAAATGCTTTTACCGATGTACCTTCCAATCACTGGGCTTACAAAGCTGTTTTGACAATGTATTATTGCGGGGCTTACCGAGAAGGGACGCCACCTGCTTTAATTAAAGAATCACTGGAATCGGGACCTCCTACTACAGAAAGTTTGCCTTCCCGATCACCGTTTCCCAATTTCCCCTTAGAGCCATTTCCCGTGATTAATTAAATAATTACTGGAAGCGGGATATCCTACTAAAGTAAGTTTTTATTCCCGATTACCTTTTCCGCATTTCCCATTACCAAGATTTTAAAACTGAGCCCGAACCGTAAACGAATAATCGCCACCTGGTTCTAATTGATAATCCCATTTCTCCAGGAAACGGTGCAGCGGTTCCTGAATCAATGCCCTACCCTGAGAAGGCTCAAGTATCAGTGTTTTTTCTGACGTGAAACGCCACTGAAACTGCCACTCAAAATTGCCGGCAGTCACTTCACCCTCAATCGTGCCTTTTTGCCAAGATTGGCCAGTAACCCGGACATATGCAGTTGTTTCAGGCAAACGTCTCGAACTCACCTTTTTGTTTCCGCGTTTGTTTCTGCAATTGTGCGACTATTGTAAAGGCTCATGGCTTTTTCTACTCCTTGGTGCAGACTTAGTTCCACAGCTTCTACAACCAGTTTAAGCACTTTTTCTACTAACTGACTTTCCTCTGAGGAAAACTTTCCTAACACGAAGGAAATTGTATCTTTCTCATTTTTAGCAGCATCGTTTTGAGGTTTGCCGATGCCAATGCGCAAGCGGGGAAATTTGTCTGTACCCAAATGAGAAATTGTCGATTTCATGCCGTTGTGTCCGCCGGCTGAACCGGCAAGCCGCATTCTCAATTTCCCGATCGGCAAATCCATATCATCGTATACTACTAATACCGACTCCGCAGGTATTTTGTACCAATCCGTCGCTGCCCGAATCGCTTGGCCCGACAGATTCATGTAAGTAAGCGGTTTCAGCAAGCGAATTTTATGTCCCCGCTGCGGGTTTCCCTCGCCAAATATGCCTTGAAATTTGCGATTTTCCGACAGGGAAATCTGCCAAGATTTAGCCAAGGCATCGACAGCATTAAAGCCTATGTTGTGTCGGGTGCGATCGTATTTAGGTTCGGGATTTCCCAACCCAACTATTAGCTGGGGAATCACTAACTCCGCTGGTGTTTCCGACTTCTGAGTGTTGTTCATTTAACTGTCTGTGCTATCTTCCTTGGGCTTCGCCGCCGCGAGTTTTTCAGTTTCGGGTTTGCTGTTAGTTGCTACTGCTTCTTCTAACTGCTTAGCTTCCCGCGTGAACTCCGACTCAAAATCCCGCGAAGCATCTTGAAATCCCCGAATTGCCTTCCCCATACTCCGACCTATTTCAGGTAATTTTTTCGGGCCAAATACCAATAGGGCGATCGTAAAAATAACGGCCATTTCCGGCAAACCAATGCCAAAAATATTCATGGTTTTTCTCCTGCAATTTATTTAGTTACTTCTTGTTTATTTATGCCAAAAGTAATCGGAAAGGGTAAGGAAAAACGGGAAAACTTAGCTTTTACCCTTTCTCCTCAACCCTCAGCTTTTACTTTTAGCCTTACTGTTTTGCGATCAATTTTTAGCGGCCGAGACTCGACCAATCCATATCCACATTCTCCAGAATCAGCGAAGAGTTGTAGATTTGCAAAATAATCAACAAGAACACGAAAAACAGTCCAATGAAAACGCTCATCAACAGCGTGGTGCCCCAACCCGGAGCGACCTTGCCGTACTCTGAGTTAAGGGGTTTGAGTATATCTCCTAACCAAGTCCGTTGTGCCATAAGTCACCTACAATGAATCTCTACAGAAAAGTTTGACATATTTCTACCGCTAATTGCGATCGCAATTTCTCAGAAATGTGGCATGGGGGACTGGGAGAAGGGGGAGTGGGGGTTGGGGGCCATACCGTATTGCGCCTAAAATCACTAGACTTTCAGACGGATTGTTATTTTTTGTAATATTATAGAGTGGATCACTCATAATCGATCAAAAATATGGAACCTGCAGCAGTTCTTGGCATTTCACTGGGTGTGTGTCTGGTGGCAATCACCGGATTCTCGATCTACACCGCTTTCGGTCCCCCTTCTAAGGAATTGAGAGATCCTTTTGAAGAGCACGAAGACTAAAGAAGAAGGAAGTTCGGTAACGAGCAATGTATCGGATGTAACGGAGGTCAGGAAGAAGGAAGATTTTTTCCCTCTCCCCATCTCCCTCTCTCCCTCTCCCTCGGGCTCGGAGCTATTTTTATAGCGGGAAAAAAGTGATGCTGTGGGGCGATTGCCTGTCGCCTACTCGTCAATGGTATATTTTTCATAAATACAGTAAATCTCTATTCCATTTAAGCTAAAAATTATCAAGTTTCAGGGCAAAGCATAATGGGCAATACCTTTGGGCATTTATTTCGAATATCGACATTTGGGGAATCTCACGGCGGTGGTGTCGGAGTAGTAATTGACGGTTGCCCTCCCCTGGTGTCGATCGACGCATCGGAAATTCAAGCCGAACTCGATCGCCGCCGCCCTGGCCAAAGCAAAATTACTACGCCCCGCAAAGAAGCAGATACCTGCGAAATTCTGTCAGGGGTGTTTGAAGGCAAAACTTTGGGAACGCCGATCGCAATTTTAGTCCGCAATCAAGACACTCGCCCCCAAGATTACGGCGAAATGGCGACAACTTACCGCCCTTCCCACGCTGACGCTACCTACGATGCTAAGTACGGAATTCGTAACTGGCAAGGCGGAGGTCGATCGTCCGCAAGAGAGACAATTGGTAGAGTAGCAGCAGGGGCGATCGCAAAAAAAATTCTCAAACAAGCAGCAGGAGTCGAAATAGTCGGCTACGTCAAACGCATCAAAGATTTAGAATGTGTCGCTGACCCGGACACTGTTACCTTAGAACAAGTAGAAAGCAACATCGTCCGCTGTCCAGATGCCGAATGTGCCGAAAGAATGATTGAACTGATCGAAAAAGTTCGCGATAGCGGAGATTCGATCGGCGGTGTAGTTGAATGCGTCGCCCGCAATGTCCCCAAAGGCCTGGGAATGCCCGTATTCGACAAACTCGAAGCCGACTTGGCCAAAGCCATCATGTCCTTGCCCGCCAGCAAAGGCTTTGAAATTGGTTCCGGGTTTGCCGGGACTCTGCTCAAGGGCAGCGAACATAATGATGAATACTATACTGATGATAAGGGTGTAATTCGTACAGTGACGAATCGCTCTGGCGGAATTCAGGGTGGAATTGCTAACGGCGAAAATATCATTTTGCGGGCGGCATTCAAGCCGACTGCGACAATTCGCCAGCAGCAGCGCACCGTTACCCGAGAAGGCGAAGAAACGCTGCTGGCTGCCAAGGGACGGCACGACCCTTGTGTTTTGCCAAGAGCTGTGCCAATGGTGGAAGCGATGGTAGCTTTAGTGTTGTGCGACCATCTACTGCGCCATCACGGACAATGTGGAACCTTAAAGCCTGAATTTTAAAATGGAAATCAGCTTGTCCTCTGTAGCGGCAACTCCCCTTGATTGCCCTCAACCCTCCGAATCAATAAAAGGTATAGATGATTTTGTAGTACAGTTTTGGGGCGTGCGGGGCAGTGTTCCGACACCCGGACAGGAAACTGTTCGCTACGGCGGCAATACTTCTTGTTTGGAAATGCGAGTCGCTGGCAAACGCTTGATTTTTGACGGCGGAACAGGCTTGCGGATGCTGGGAGACCAGTTGGTGCAAGAAATGCCCGTGCAAGCTTATATGTTTTTTACTCACTATCACTGGGATCACATTCAAGGTTTCCCGCTGTTCGCCCCAGCTTTCATCCGCGGCAATAGCTTTGATATTTACGGGGCGACTCCGCCGGATGGAGATTGCATGAAAAGGCACTTCGTAGAACGGGTGCTGCACTCGAATTCGCCGGTGCCGCTGATGGGTTTGCAGGCAGATTTGAATTTCTACGAACTCAATCACAACCAGACGATGATGCTGGACGATATTGAGATTAGGACGGGTTCTCTGAATCACCCGAATACTGCTATGGGATATCGGGTGACTTGGCAGGGACGATCGGTTGTTTATTGTTCGGACACTGAACATTTTCCCGATCGCCTAGATGAGAATGTCTACAATTTAGCCCTCGACGCTGACGTGCTGATTTACGACGCGATGTACACAGACGAGGAATATCACAACCCCAAGTCTCCGAAGGTGGGTTGGGGACACTCGACTTGGCAGGAAGCGGTGAGAATGGCTAAGGAGGCCCGGGTGAAACGAGTGGTGATTTTTCACCACGATCCGGCTCATACTGACGATTTTCTCGATCGCATCGCCGAAGATGTGCAAATCGCTTTTCCGAAGGCTGTCATGGCACGCGAGGGTCTGATTTTGCCGATCGGCTTCTGAACCTTCGCCCTTGTGAGATCGATCGAACCATCAACCGATCACACCATAATTGTTATGTGAATATGTGGATCTGGTCTCGCGCCCAGCTCCACAATTTTTTTAATACGCAGCAAACTCTTAACTGCATGGTATAATTCTTGCTTGTTAAGTTTTAAGGCAGAGTATTTAAGGTTTTTTTTATTCTTCAACCGCGTCCGCAAGACGCCAAGACGTAAGATAATTGGAGAATTGCCAAGGGTGAAAAGGAGACTGTTTTGAATGTCAACAAACACGGGGAGGCGAGGCGATCGCACGCCTGAGTGCTAGTCTGATGCCAGTAGACTTCCAGAAGCCTTGTTACAGATTAATTATTAAGGACAAAAACTGAAGTTATAGCTCGGCTCAAATAAAAGCGCGATCGGTTTTTTCGGATCATGAATATTGACAACTCTCAAAAGCTAATAGCTTTTAGGTAGAAGCAGAGAAAATTTTCAGCAGTCAATTTGACTAACCAGAAAGAAACGATGGCTCTTGGGTTTGGCAGGAGCTGCGGCAAGTGAATGTTATGACTTGACTATCAAAATGGGAAATTTACGTTTTAGATCTTCAGCACATCAATACAGATGGATTGCCTTAGGCAGTTTTGCTGTAATTATGGGTATTTCAGGCGCCCTGGCCTACCGCCTCGCCCCGCCCCCCGGATTCATGGCTCAAGGCACTCTCACTTCTAATAATCCGCCAGTCAAATTTTCGAGTACGGGAACGACAATTCTCAAGCAGGGAGAGCAACTCACCCCAGAGGTTCTGCTGGCAGATAATGTTGTCAAAGCAGTGGCAGATGCAGTTAAGCTGTCGCCCCAGCAAGTTCGACAAAATGCTAGTGTCAAGATTTCTAAGCCGGAACAACCCCTAGAGATTGTTGTTGGGTATCGCTCGCTCGATCAGGAGCAAGCAATCCAAACGGTGGATATGTTGATGAAGGGCATGGTGGAAAAAAGCCGCCTGATTAACAGATATCGGTGGCAATCAGTCAATCAGTCGCTCAATCAACGCTTGGCACAAGTTACTCAAGACCTGAAACAAGCTCAGCAAAAACTCGACCAATACGAAAGAGAACGCGCTCGCCTGTTGCAGCAAATGAAGCTTCAGCAAGACTTTTACAACAAAACTCAGCTTGCAATGGCGGATACGCAAGCTTCGGAAAAGGAAATGGTCAGCAGTTTGGCCGCCGCTACAGTGCCACAAATTGTGGCTACGCCCACGAGCGATCCGACAGTGCCTCTGATTTTGGGAATTGGCCTGCTGTTGGCAATTTTGGTCAGCCGGGGTTTGATTCCTTCGGTGGCGGATTGGAAATACAAGGCAGCTTTTCAGCGAGAAGAAAGCGAAAGGCTCCAAAGTGCTTTGTACCGACTGATCAAAGAAGGCCGCGGCGAAATAACTCTGGTGCGGTTTGCGATGGAAACGCGACTGTCACCGGATGTCGCTCAGCGTTTTTTGAACCAACAAGCTGAAGTCTTTAATGCCAATTGCGAAATTAAAGACGACGGCAGTATCTTGTATCACTTCCACATTTAAAGGGCTACGAGCGATCGCACTCCACAGAAGACTTTAGCCGATCGAGGTATCACTCCTCGATCGGCTTGTTTTTTTCTTAATAGGACTTATATCAGGTTCGGTCGATCGACTATCCCGCTCTAGGTGGACACTGGTTTACGGGAGCTATAACTTATACTACAACTACACATTGTGGTAAGCCCGCCGACGCGAGCTGGCGTTGCGGTGATTTTACCCAACCTGATATTACCCTCAACTCGGTTTCTTAGCTTGTAGGATGACCCGGAGCTAAACATTGCTCGATCGACAGAGGTGTTGACTAACGTAGAGCACCCGAAGATTGTGCCAGTTGCTCCCAGACAGGCTAAAAAATATTTTTTGTGTTCCACTTGCTTTTTGCTTAAATATATGTATAATGATAAAAATCAGTAAATATACGGTTGCTTTTTACCTGAGTTACCGAATTAAAAGGTACTTTATCCTTAAATCTTTCTTAAGGTCAACTCAACTCAGTAGAAATGCGGTAGTATAGAGCAATAACCGATTCAGCGAGATTATGTAGTTTCACATCAGAAACTAGATCGGGCAAAAGCCTGGAATCAAACTCCCCAACTGATAGCTTACATTTTCATATTGAACTTTTGTAATCACCTAGAGGCTAAATCATGATTTTAGGAATAATTGGTTCTTCTTTCCTAGCTTACTTTTTGCTAATGTCGGTCGCTAATTACGGCGACACTGGAATGTAGATTAGTTAAGGCACTTATGTACCGAGACATAAGGCAGCCGGAAAAAAAAGCTGTTTGACAACTTCTTGAGAACTTCGATTAAGTCTCAGCTTAGGCAATGTCTGTCGTGTCAGCTCGGACAAAAAAATGGATGGATGAAGGAGTCGTTAAGTACCGCTGTGACTGGGAAGAAGCAGACCCTGTAGCTGGCAGGAACATAGCAGATTTGATGGACTGGCGCGATCGGCTCCACGCTTGGGGATTAATTGGCGTCTACGAAAATGGCATAGGGTTTGGCAACGTCAGCGTCAGACTCGGCAATTCTTGCCAATTCGTAATTTCGGGCACCCAGACTGCACACTTGAGGACTCTGGGACCAGAATTCTACTGTACTGTTACCGAATTTAATTTAGAACAAAATTACCTCGGCTGCCGGGGCCCCGTACAAGCTTCGTCGGAGTCCCTGACTCACGGGGCGCTGTACCTTCAGAGAGAGGATGTGGGCGGAATAATTCACGTCCATAATCCAAAGCTATGGCAGCAACTGCTGTTTAAGATTCCTACTACTAGAAAAGAAATACCTTACGGCACTCCTCAGATGGCCTTAGAAATGTTTAGACTTTTTGAGGAGGAACATTTGGCAGAGCGCAAAATTCTGGCGATGGCCGGTCACGAGGACGGCATTATCTGTTTTGGCAGAACCGTGGACGAAGCTGGCAAAGTGCTTTCGGCTGTGATTGGTTACACCTGAGATCTTGCACTATTCTGAGAAAAAGCTAAGAAACCGGGTTTATTGACAAAAAACCTAGGATTTTACCTGTGCCTAGGGCAAGAAACTAAGGTGATGGCGTGGATGCCTGATTTGAGTTAGACTGAGCTTTACCCTTGACATCGGACCGCTGGCTCGATTTAGCTTAATGGGTTCAAAACTTTTGAAATGCCTCTTGCCTCTGCGGTAAGGGAAAGATATTTTTAAATAGAAACACATTATATAACAAAAGCTGAGAGTCATCGTGAATCAAACTAAACTTGTAAGCTCAAAAGAATTGCAATCAGAGGTATCTCGTCTCACCGAAGAGCTGCAAATGCGCGACCAGTTGGTGCAGCAGTTGTCTCAAGAACTTTTCAGGTTGGTGAAGGGCAATTCTAATTTTGTGCCGGCGCCGGAAGTTTCCGATCGCCACCAAGCTCAAATGCAGGCAATGCGGGAACAACTCCAAGCTGTTGAAGAACAGGTGGGTTTTTATCAAGAACAAATTGCCGAGCGAGATGCTGAGGTTTACCAACTGCGGCAGTCGGTGCAGGAATTGACGGATCGCTCTCGGATGCTGGAACAGGTAGTACAGGAATTGCCGGGGGTTTACCGCCAGAAGTTTGCCGAACGGATCGAGCCGATTAAGGAAAAGTTGGATCAACTGCAAAAGGAAAACCGCCAGTTGCACACTGAGTTGCAAAGCGTAACTTACCGTCTAGCTGTGCGGAACCGCAAGGCTAAGGGCTTGGATCTGCCGAGTGTCGATGCTGAGGACGATCGGGGAATTCAAATGCCGAGCTTTGGCAATGTCTAAGGTTTTGATTGTGGCGGGTGGTGAGCAAAGTCTGGCCGCAAGTCTCAAGGCAGCTATCGCTCAATCTCATCCTTTAACTGAAGTCAATATCTGTGGGGTTTCTGAACTCCATTCTGGCGCGATCGCTCCGGGTGGGGCGATCGTTTGTCCTTTGACGCTGGATGTGCCAGAAAATCTGGTTTTTCCGGCTCAAGATGTGTTTCGATTTTGTGGCAATGTTTCGGCGGCGCGCGATCGAGTGTCGCAAGAGTTACTTTTTCCCGTCGGGGGTGGCAATTTTTGGCTGCCTGTGGTGTTGACGGCAAAGGGGCCAGTGTATGCTGAAGTGATCGGTGGGGAACCTGACAAGCAGTCTGGCGAGTTGAGTTACTCTCAACCGGTGCATTTGTCGGATGTTTGGCGACAGCAGTTGTATGAGTTGGCTTACCGCTTGCTGAATCTTTTAAATGCGCCCCCGGCGACTTATTTGATGCAGTTTGGGTTTGTAGGGGAAGGGATTTGTTTCGATCGACTTTGGCCTTTTCCGGCTGCACCTGCGATCGCTTCTGTCGGCCTTCAAGTGCCTGATTTATTTGTTTGTCATTGGTATTGCTTGACAAATCAACCTATTTATGATATAGAAATTAGCTCTACGCTTGCTTGAAGTCTCTTGCAAACTTGAGATTTAAACTGGGGATCTCATTTTAATCAAGCAACTAAAGCCGGAGTTTCAGGGGAGACAATTTGGTCGAAACTGTCGAAGATTTCAAAGAGTTGGTCAAGTTGAGTAATTTCAAAAATTAGCTTGACTGTGGCTGAGAGGTTGCAGATGACGAGGCGACATCCCCGGTGGCGGGCAGCGTTGAGTCCACCGACTAAGGCGCAGATCCCGGAACTGTCGATGAAATCTACCGCGCCCATGTCTATTACCCAGAGTTTGTGGCGATCGGGTACAATCTCGGCTAGCTGTTGCTGGAGGAGGCTGCCGGCTTGGGAGTCGAGGCAGTTGTGAGGTTGAAGGACGATGGGTGGGTTGAAGTTTGGAAATTCCATAGCAGTTATCCTACGATCGTAAAGTATGAATAAGTGAGTTTATTTGCTGACTCTCTTGAAAAACTCAGGCGATTTCAGCGTATGTTTTAGGAGGCGCGATCGGGCTAGGGAATCGGTGGGGAGAGCCGTTGTGATAAATTTAGTAGGAAACTAGGTAGCGATCGCGCGGAACGCAACCGCAACAATTCCGTATTCCTCTAGTATGCCTGAAAGGCTAATTTTTAGTTGGATTAGCGATCGCGACAACAGTGTGTTCTTAATCACAGCGAAAGATTGCACTATTGGCTGAATCGAGCCAATATATAAATGTATTGAGCTTTGCAAAAGTTTACGAAGGCAGTATCGAATGTCTTTTGAGTTTTTATCGTTAGAGACTATTCAGCAGTTTGCGCGTGATTACGGCTACTGGGCAGTATTTCTGGGAATTTTGCTGGAAAATCTGGGAGTTCCTCTTCCAGGCGAGACAATTACGATTGCTGGCGGCTTTTTAGCTGGCAGCGGGGAACTGAATTACTGGTTTGTGCTCGGCAGTGCGATCGCCGGTGCTACATTGGGGGGAAATTTTGGTTATGCGATCGGCAGGTATGGTGGCTGGCCACTGCTGCTGAAGCTGGGACAATTTTTCCGCTTTCGAGAAGAACAACTGTTTGACTTAAAAGAACAGTTTAGCAAAAATGCAGCTAAAGCCGTATTTTTGGGTCGTTTCATCGCACTGCTGCGAATTTTTGCTAGCCCCCTAGCAGGTATTGCAGAAATGCCTTTTTGGAAATTTTCACTGTTCAATGTTCTGGGTGCTGCAAGCTGGGCATCTGTAATGGTGAGTTTATCCTACTTCTTGGGACAAGTTGTGTCTTTAGAGAAGTTGGTAGGTTGGGCCGCTCAATTTGCGGTATTTGCTTTGCTGTTAGCAGTTGCTTGGATTGCAATTCCTATTTGGTTGGAGTCGCGGACTTTGGACAAGACTAAATAAGATTGGTGGTTAGACTTTTTGCAAGAGTTCTGGATTTTCTGTTTTTAACCGCAGATAAACGCAGATATTATCTATTTTTGCAAAAAGTCTAATGGCCGCCTATTAATAAGTCAGGACTGCTGTCCTCCCAAGCATCAAGTTGGTAGCGCGAACTTCTGTCCTCAGTCCAATCTCTGCTTTGTATGAGGATATTCCTGGATTGAGTTAGATAGGGTTTCAAAAACTCTATTCCTATAATTATAATTCACCGAAGGCTGCGAACAAAGGAGCAGAGGAAGTGCGATCGCAATAATCAGCGTGTTCGCTGAAAGTCGATGTAATAAATACTCTAGTTCTTCAATTACTTTAAACACTCCATTAGCAATATATTCAGGACTTAGGTAATCAAGGGTTTGAGATTGCTTCACTAGGTTCTCTTCGGACATAAAATAGTAGTAAGCCTCTAGATTCTCTGGATATCCCTCAATACACCAATGAAACACATTATTTACGATGTAACCCAAAAAATCACCAATTTTTAATTGATTTTTTGGGTTATTTAGCAATAACAAAATCATAATTTTTCCTCTACCTCCTTTTTTTATTTTAATGCTTATTGCAGTTGCTATATTTGTTTGGGGTTCCGATACTTTTGAACGGATACTTTTGCACTCATTGACGGAAATAATCTGGAATTATACCGTACTCAAAGGCACAAGAGCTTATTTCAATTTCATTTAAAATTAAAGCAACGAGTCCTTAGTTGTGAATTCCTTTTTCTCTTTCTTCCTCTATCTCCTCTGCGTCCTCTGCGGTTACTTTCAAAATTATAAATTTAACCGCAGATATACACAAATGAATGCAGGTTGAGATTGTCTGTTAGTGGAGAAAACAAAGCGAAGCAATCTTCACCCCCTGCGATTGCTTCTTACTAATTACCCATTACCCATTATTTATAATTAATTCTCCGTTCCCCTCAATCACTTCCCCGATCGCGAACGCACCAATTCCTTGAGATTCAAACCATTTAACAGCCTGTTCTACTTCCCTGGCATCGACCAACAGCACAAACCCAATCCCCATATTAAAAGTATTGAACATATCTGCTGTGGCAACTTGACCCGCTTCAGCAATCCACTGGAAAATTGGCAAATTTGCCCAGCTATTGCTGTCAATTTTCACAGATTGATTAACTCCCAAACAGCGGGGCAAATTTTCCGGTAAACCGCCGCCCGTAATGTGAGCCATGCCGTGAATTTCTAGACCGCTCTTAATTGCTTCGAGGACTGGTTTAACATAAATTTTAGTCGGAGTTAGCAGCACTTCTCCTAAAGTTTGGCCACCTAACTTTTCGGGTTGGGAATGCCAGTCAAAACCGCAATCGCCCACAATTTTTCTCACCAAACTAAAACCGTTGCTGTGCACGCCCGAACTTGCCAGCCCCACAGCTACATCTCCCACCTGCACCCGCGAACCGTCCAACAATTTGCTCTTTTCGACAATTCCCACACAAAACCCCGCCAAATCGTACTCACCCGCTTGGTAAAAACCGGGCATTTCTGCCGTTTCCCCTCCGAGCAAAGCACAGCCCGCTTGCTTGCAACCGTCAGCAATGCCGGCCACCACCGCAGCTAATTGTTCGGGATTTAACTTTCCCGTGGCTAAATAATCGAGAAAAAAGAGGGGTTCGGCCCCGGATGTCAGTACGTCGTTGACGCACATCGCCACCAAGTCGATACCTACCGTGTCGTGCCGATCGAGATTGTGGGCCAATTTCAACTTAGTCCCAACGCCGTCAGTACCCGAAACCATCACCGGCTCTTTTAAACCCTCCGGGACGCTGAAAAAACCGCTAAACCCGCCGAATCCGCCCAAAACTCCCGATCGGTGCGTGCTCTTGACCATATTCCCGATGCGCGAGACAAAAGCTCTGCCCGCCTCAACATCCACACCTGCTTCTCGATAATCCATAAGTCCGCCAAATCGATTTCCAGTTTTTAGTTTATTCCCATAACAGTTGACAAACAGCTTTTTTAAGACTAGCCATTCGGCAGCCCACAAAAGACAATAAATTTTTGTAAATTTTTGTAAATATTTCTGGAATAGCTGAAACGGCTGTAAGCTCTGGAACTAAAGGATTTTATGATAGAGGGTTTTGAGAAAATTTGATGAAGATTTGGTGAAAATCGCGATCGCAGCGATCCCCAACCACAAAAGTTTGTGGTAGTCTGTTGCAGTTCGTGAACAAAACACAAATTGCGGATCGAGTATGAGTTGTCAAGTGTCAGGGAAGTTTCCGCCAATTTTTTTTGGGGCGGAAACATTAAAGCAAAAACGCACCCCGATACTTTACTTTGACTCACGGGGGAATGGCGAAGGGCAAGAGAGAAATCCTTGACGCCCGCCGCCAAATGGCCAATCCTCCAATCTCGGTTGGCAATGGCTATTCACAAAAATGGACGTATGAAGGAAAAATTTGTTGGTGGTCTACTCGCTGTCCTGTTAGTTCCTGTGGTAGGAACGGCATCCTCTTGTCACGCACAAGCAACAGGTGCCGACAACCAAAACTCTCAGGTTTCCGAGCAAGTAATTGCCACCCAACCGTCCCAGCAGTTAAACGCTACTCGGGTCGAAGCGCAAAAAGTCGGACAGTATCAGTATCAAGCAAGAGCTGAAATTGCCCGAGACTCGATCGCCAAAATTCAGCCCCACGAGTTAGACGGGCGACAAGCAGCGACAGTCTACGTGCGAAACATTCCAGTCATCACCTTTCTGAACGCGAATCCGGAAACAAATACGGCTTTGGGAGAAACTGGCAACAGCCAAGCCGGTGCTAGCAGTCCGTCAAAAGTAACCGGCGCCAGAGAAAATCCCAAAGTCGGAAATATTGCCAGCAAATCCAGCAACCAAGAACCCGATCCAGTTTGGCGGGCATCAACCTTAGCAGCAAGACTCAATCAGCTAGCCCGCAACAACATCGATCCCAACAGCATTACCGTTAAGTGGGAAAAAGGCGATCGCTACATTATCCAGGCAAACGGCGAGGACTTGGTAAACATCAACGCCGAAACCATCCTCCCCGACACCACCAGCGACTTTAGCCGAGACGCCCTGCAAGCAACCAATCGCCTCCGCCGACTTCTGGGTAACGCCCCACCCCTGGAAGAAGTCGCAGGCAAACCCCAACCAGAACCCCCCGTGCTGTCTATGGGCCCAGTTCAAGTGCGCCTCAGCGGCTGGGCTTCCTGGTACGGCCCAGGATTTAACGGCAACCTCAGTGCCAGCGGGGAGCGTTTCAACCAAAATGATTTGACCGCAGCCCACCCAAATTTGCCTTTTGGAACGAGAGTCATGGTGAGAAATCTCGACAACGGCCGCACCGTGGTCGTCCGTATTAATGACCGCGGCCCCTATGTGGGCGATCGGCTCATTGACTTGTCTGCAGGCGCCGCCAGCGTGCTGGGAATGATGAGCAGTGGCGTTGCGAGAGTCGAAATCGAAGTGATCGAACCGCCGCAGCAAACAACTGTTGAACGCTGAAGGCTACTCTCAGGCAGAATACAAAAGTTATCCGAAGTGTAGAAGGCAGAAAGTAGAATAAAACTGACATCTTGCACCATTATTTGTGGAAGAAGCCCGAAAGCCTGTTCTTAAGGATGGTGCAAGATGTCAAGTCGAACAAATTCTGACAAATAAACTCTGCATTCTGCCGAATGCCTTCAGGAGATTCTACCGGTGCGCCTGTTTACTACCATTGCAGCACTTCGCTGCTACTTAAATTTACAAAAGTCTGCTGCACCTCATTTGACAGTCGGTTTGGTGCCGACGATGGGAGCTTTGCACGCAGGGCATCTGAGCTTGATCCAGCGGGCAAGGCAAGAAAATGCGATCGTCCTGGTCAGCATTTTTGTCAACCCGCTGCAATTTGGGCCGACAGAAGATTTTCAAGATTATCCTCGGAATTTGGAGCAAGACCGACTTTTGTGCGAACAAGCTGGGGTTGATGCCATATTTGCTCCCTCAGCAATTGAAATGTTCGGCAACCAAGCGGTCGATTCCCTACGGGATAGCTTAGCCGCGCGTACAGAAACAGAGCAAACCGCCCAAAAACAGATAGAGATTCACCTTTCATCCTTAACTCAAGTAGTGCCGCCACCGGCGATGACATCGGTTTTGTGCGGCAAAGCAAGGCCCGGTCATTTTCAAGGCGTCGCGGCAATTGTTACTAAACTTTTGAGTTTGGTGCAGCCGACAAAAGCTTATTTCGGTCAAAAAGACGCCCAGCAGCTAGCAATTATTCGGAAGCTGGTCTTTGATTTTAACTTGCCTGTAGAGATTGTCGCTTGTCCGATCGTCCGCGAAGAGTCGGGACTGGCAATGAGTTCTCGCAATCTGTATTTAACAGCAGAGCAAAAACAGCAAGCCTCCGTACTCTACCGCGCGCTGCAACAAGCCTCGGAAACTTTTTCTTCAGGGGACCGCACCGCAGCAGCCGCACTCGCTGCAGCCCGCGCAGCAGTCGCAGAAGAACCCGCAGTCAAGCTCGAATACGCCGAAATTGTCGATTCCGACACTCTGACGCCGTTGCAGGTTGTGGAAACAGCGGGACTTTTAGCCGTGGCCGCCAGAGTTGGCTCTACTCGCTTGATTGACAATATAATTCTCAGGAATCGCCGGCCCATTGTGGCGATCGACGGCCCGGCGGGAGCAGGCAAATCTACCGTAACTCGCCTTGCAGCAACAGCTTTGAACTTGTTTTATCTGGATACCGGCGCGATGTATCGGGCGCTGACTTGGCTGGCATTGAAAACAGACACGCCGATTTCCGACGAATGTGCGATCGCCGAATTAATCAGTTCCAGTTATTTGGAATACAACCTCGATCCCGCATCAAAGATGTTGAAGATTAACGGCGAAGACGTAACCGAGGCAATTCGCAGTTTGGAAGTGACATCCCGCGTCTCGGAAATGGCGGCAATTCCCGCCGTGCGGCAGTTTCTGGTGGAGGAACAGCGGCGCTGCGGCACAAAAGGCGGAATTATAGCAGAAGGCCGCGATATCGGCACTAACGTGTTTCCCGATGCGGAACTGAAGATTTTTTTGACGGCTTCGGTACAAGAGCGATCGCGCAGGCGGCTGTTAGAACTTAAAGATACCGATCGGGCTAATATAAGCTTGGCCCAATTGGAACAAGACATCGCCCTGCGGGACGAAAAAGACAGCACCCGCGAGGTTGCACCTTTGCGTAAAGCGGCCGATGCTGTGGAAATTCAAACAGACAATCTGACTGTTGCTGAAGTTATCGATCGGATTGTCGGCTTGTACAAAGAGAGAATCGGCCCTAAAAGTTAATTTTACGACCCTGGGGGCGCGTGATCGCCCTCATATCAAATCGGGTTAAACTCACATCTTGCACCATTCTGGCTTAACAGGCTTTCGGGTCTATCCCACAAAGACTAAATTTTATTGTGGGGTAAAATCTTCTAGCCCGCCCTTGAAAGGCTGATTAACAATAGTGCAACATCTCAGGTTAAACTCACATCTTGCAGTGTCAGGTAGGGACGCGGGCTGATGCGGGCTGAGTCCCGAAGAATATCGTGCCATGAATCCGACTTGAGCGCCGTCCCCCTAGGTGGGGAAAAAGTTCAACGATCCCACGTTTTTATGGGTTAGGGGATTTCTGGCACACAAATCTTAAATTTTTTTATCCGGACGGACTTCCCCGCGATCGGTTATTTCCAGTAGCATTTTTAGGAACAGTCCAATTTAAGATTATTCTCTTAAGTGGATTAACTTGATATCAACATAAAATCTCAAATTAACTGTACAAGGTGTGAAGGAGACAATGACGTGACAAAATTGAAACGGCTGTGGAGGCGGCGAAAAAATTTAATCGTTGCTTTGATGGCAGCAACAGGAAGTTTTTTGCTGGGTGTGACATGGCCAATTAACTTCCGGGCCAATCAGCCATTGCAACCGATTCAGGCGCAAGTCTTGGCCGTATCCCAGTCGCAAGAACAACAGCCGATGTCCACTCTTAATAAGTTCTCCCAGGCGATCGCCAATCGAGTAGAATTTTCCCAACAGTCTCTAGCCCAATTGCAGGCAATCCGATTTCAATCAGCCGTACCGTCGCAGTTTCAAGGTACAACCATTCGTCATGCGAAACTTGACTCCCAGCGCAAGGCGATCGCCCTGACATTTGACGACGGCCCCTGGCCTAAAACAACTACACAAATCCTAGATATTCTCAAGGAAAATAATATTAAGGCTACATTTTTCTGGGTAGGAAAATACCTGAAAAATTCTCCCGAAATTGGCCAACAGGTCGCAGCGGCCGGTCACGCGATCGGCAATCACACTTGGAACCATGAATACCTTCAGTATAACGAAGACGGTGCTGCTCGCGAGATCGATCGCACTTCATCCTTAATTGAGGACTTGACCGGCATCCAAACATCGATGTTCCGCCCGCCAGGAGGCATTTTAAACAATGGATTGACAGCTTACGCTCAAAAGAACAATTATGCAGTTGTGATGTGGTCTGCTGATTCTTTTGATTGGCGCACTCTTACGGAATCTTTAATAGATAACGTGATGAGGCAGGCAAATTCCGGCGGTATTGTGCTGATGCACGACGGCGGGGGCAATCGAGCGAGAACTGTAAAAGCTTTACCTGATATTATTGCTCGATTGAGAAATGAAGGGTACAGTTTCGTAACAGTTCCCGAGTTATTGCAGATGCAAGAACAAGAATTAGCACAACAGGAAACAGCACAGAAATAACAATTTGGAAAAGTGGGAATTTACACCATTATGCCATTTTTTTGTATGGCGTTAGATTAATTTTTTTTTCATAACTCTAGCCGAACGAAGAAGGAAGAAGGAGCAACCGCGCCCGATTCTAGGCGACATTCTTAACTAGGGCTTGCTGAATAATTAGCTAAAAGGTTTATACAGCAAGGCTTAGGGGATAGGGCGATCGAACAGATCGTGCAA
>NZ_JAUBQE010000057.1:0-54375 GCF_036701115.1 Microcoleus sp. Pol1C5
ACTCATGTTCAGTCCCGAAAAAAAGATATTTTACCATCTCTTCCTACTCTTTATTTTATTTTTCGGAGATGTCTAATTACTAGCATCAATAAACTCATTCAGAATCGGCAATCGACTTTTCGCTAAGTTGTAATCTCGGCATGGATGACTGCTTTTACCTTTATAGGGACGTTGCAGGATATTCAAAAGTGGTTCATCTTCAACAATGCTCATTGGTTCATACCGAGCATCAATGAAAATTGTCTCTATAATTGGGGGAAGTAGCGCATCTGTACGTCGCTTTAGAGCCTTGTATTTGTTATTATCTATCCCAAAATTTGTTAAAACTTTTTGGGCTATCTCTAAATTGGCTTCGACTATATAATTAAAGCGAAAACCGAACCATTCCATCCCTTCCCCAGCCTCCCAAGATTCATCGCATCGCCAGATTGCAAATGCTTGACCCCTGTCATCCCAATGGATATAAGATGCTAGTGCTTCCACAAATCCTTCCCCAATACGGTAGAGGTTGACACCAGGATATTGAGTTGATATTCTCCGGTTATAAGTACCAGAGGGTTGTGCATAAGCAGCAAAGCGAGTTTGCAGATCGTGGAGGGGAATTAGAGTGCGCCTAGTAGGTTGATAACGCCCTACTTTTGCTAAATTCGGATCGTCAATTTGTTTGAAGTGCAGTGCTTGACATATCCAGTCTTCTGTTGCTCGTTTAATTTCCTGATGGCGAGCATCATAATCATCTAAACTTTGAAAATATTGGGTAGCGTTTTCATCCTGGGCATCTATTTCATCTAAAGCGTTTTGTTCGCTAATCTTTACCTGTTCTTCAGCAATTTCTTGTTGGATAGTTCCTATCATTTCCAATAGTCCACTAGCACCAGATTGAAACAGAGTGGTTACCAGTCCTGGTAGTTTTTCATCTACATAAAACTGGAGACTGGCAATTGATTGATGAAAGATGCCGAAACCGTCTTTTAATAATTGATACCAAGCATCGTGAGGGCTATCCTCTAAGTCTGAGCCTGCGAATACTGTAAATTGAACATTTAAAGGGCGACCAATGCGATCGATCCTACCAATCCTTTGTTCTAAACGATTTGGCGACCAGGGAAGATCGAAATGAATCATCCAATCAACAAATTGAAAGTTCCGACCTTCTTCAGCAGAGGAATCGCAAACAAGGATAAAACAATTTCGGTCATTTTTGAACTGGTTGAGGCTTTTCTCAACATGAGAACGAGACAGTCCTAATTGATGGCTAGCTACAGATGCCTGACCAAAGGTATCTGATAAGCACCGGAAAATTTCAGCGCCTGTTTGGGCAAAACTGGTGAAAATGACAATTTTAGGTAGGGGAGTTCCCGATATCGGTCTGCGAATTTGCTGTTGCACCTGTTCAAGCAATTTATGAAGGTTGCTGCGATAAGATTGAAGTTTAAAAGTCTCTGAAAGATGATACAGTATCACTATCTTTAGTAATTCGAGGCGAGATCCTTCTTCTGAAGGTTGCTGAATAATCCTTAGTAAAGATTGCAAAATCTGTTCTTCCCCAGAAAATTTAGGGGTTTCGGTCAGAATGCGGATATTATCAGCACCAAATTCTTGAATCAAGGCAGAATGGGAGATGCCGCTTAAACGGGTTTCCAGCACTTGCGCTAAAATCCCTAACCAAGTCCCGCTAGCACGGAATAAAAGTAGAAAAATTTGCTGATATTGTTGTTGGTGAGGAGCGACTGTGCGCCATTCATCAATTAGTTCGTGAATTTCGGGCGATCGCTCATCTAAGTCATACTCTACTTTTGGTGTCACATTTCGGGCAAAAATTACATCTTCCACCGCAGCGCGACGGTTGCGGAGCATTCGACGGTGTAACCGATAGGTGTCGCTGATGTGGGTGCGAATCGATCGCACAATTCGATCTCGATCGGCGGGGAGTGTTTCTGGAGACAGCAAACAATTTTGTAATTCCTCTACGAGATTTAGCAGATATTTATCTTCAGCAAAAAGGTTTCGCAGTTGGTTGAGGTTAGTTTTAAGCACAAACGGATTTGCTTTCTCTTTAAATGAGAGTAAAACTCGACCAATTTGTTGGCGGTTTTTCACCCTCGCACGAAAACCTTCTAAATCATCAAGTTGATAGGTTGTCGGATCGAGTAAGTGCAGCATCGCCAGGAAATCTTGCTCGTGATTGAGAACTGGAGTTGCAGATAATAGAAGTAGGCGATCGCTTTTATGAGCGAGGTGTTTGCAAGTCTGGAAACGCCTGCGGTGTATCGAGTCTGAAGAGGTCGCCATTGCTGCAATATGATGTGCTTCATCTAAAATCAGGAAGCCCAAATCGGCATTCGGGCTGACTCGATCGACATCCTCAACTGCAAGTACCTGGACACGATTGTCCAAGTCAGAGACATAGAATTTATGTTCTAATTCTTGAAGCCACTGTTCCCGCAGGTATTGCGGTACTAGCACCACTGCACGTCCCTGCGGTTGATCGAGGAGATACTGGCGAAGAATAGCACCTGCTTCGATCGTCTTTCCCAGTCCAACTTCATCAGCTAAGAGGTAACGTTGAATGGGGTCTTCGAGTACGCGGCGGACAACTTCAACTTGATGAGGATAAAGGTCAATATTGGCAGAAATCAGCCCTGTCATCCCGCGACTGACAGCGCGTTGTTCGATGAGACACTGGACAAAAGCTAAACGTCGAGCGTGAAAGTAGGGCGTTTCCTGACCTTTCATCGCTAGAGTTTCGATGGGGTCATCGATGGGTAGGTTGCAACGAACGTAAATTTCCTGTTCACCAACTAATGCTATCTTTTTATCGGGTAGATCGATTCGATACTGACCTTTGTCTTCGTCCCAGTCAAAAATTCGGCCAATTATCCATGTATCCTGGCTTTCTGGCTGGATGTAGCATCGTGTCTGAGGCGGGAGTTGAACTCTATAAAGCGAAGTTAAGGGTAAGGTTTTTTCAAGGCGTTGCCCAATTGAGCAGAAGTATTCAACTGTTGCTGTAGAGTAAGATAGCTCGGTAACTTTTCCGATTCCTAAGTCGTTGTTTGGCGATTTTTCTGCGGAGACGCTTCGCGATCGCACCAGCAAACCAAGCTTCATCATAGTTCCGGCCTCTACATTCCCTCTTACTAGAGTAGCCTATCCCCATGAAAAACTACCAGTGTAATTTAATTTTCCACCCTTTTTGTCCTTAAACTCAAAGGGAAACCTTAAACCGAAACGCAGTCATGAAGCTTAGCCCAAGACTTTCTGTAACGCATTCCGATCCCCCAATCTTTCCGTGTGGTAACAAGCATCCCACCACAGCCAAGCTGACGCACTTTAACAGAGCGGATTTGGTATTATATAGAATCCGAGCTATAACAGCTTAACTAATATTAGGAATCACAACTAAAATGTCATTATTAGAAGCACAGCAACTTACAATGCGATTCGGCGGTTTGACTGCCGTCAACCAGGTTAGTTTAACTTTGGAAAAAGGATCGATCGCCAGTTTGATCGGCCCCAACGGTGCAGGCAAAACTACCTTTTTTAATATGTTGACGGGTATCTACAAACCGAGTGGGGGACAGTTGGTACTTGAAAATAAAAATATCACTGGTTTGCCTCCGGATCACTTGACAACTTTCGGCATTGCTAGAACTTTTCAAAATATCCGCTTGTTTAACAATATGACTGTGCTGGATAATGTTTTAGTAGGTAGACACTGCCGATTAAAAACAGGTTTGTTGGGCGCAATTCTCCGCACTCCGGCTGTGATGATTGAGGAACGAGAAGCTAAAATAAAAGCGCTGACTATGCTGGATTTTGTCGGTTTAGGTACTTCTAAAGCGCCGGAGTTGGCAAAAAACCTTTCCTACGGCGACCAGCGCAGATTGGAAATTGCCAGGGCTTTGGCTTCCGATCCGAAAGTGTTACTTTTGGACGAACCGACTGCCGGGATGAACCCGAACGAAACGGCGGATTTAACTCGCTTTATTTATCGGATTCGCGATGAGTTGAATTTGAGTATTTTGCTGATTGAACATGATATGAAGGTGGTGATGGGAATTAGCGATCGCGTGAGTGTTATGGAGTACGGTACTAAAATTGCTGAGGGAACTCCGGCAGAAGTTCGCGCCGATCCTCGCGTGATTGAGGCATATCTGGGAAAAGAAGAAGATGGACAGGGATAATGGGTATTATGTGCCGACAGATAAGTGAGGTGGGCAGTGTGTATCCTCGGAAGAAAGGATATAATTTACGACAAATTAACCGAATAAAATTAGGGCGGGTTTTACAAAAAATCTGTAATTCAAACCGATAATATTTATCAACCCGCCTAGGAAGACAGCATTTTATAACGAGCAATTCAACGGGAATGAGAGGAGGTGCGCCTTGCACACCCTACGGATTAATATTCAGGGGTTTCCCTAAACTTTTGATTTGACTTCCGACATTTCTTTCTGGTTTTTTCTCTGCCTGACAAACAATCCTAAAAATATTGCAGTAGCTAATACTGTGCTCGGTTCAGGAACTGCTTCTGCCTCTGCGATATTGTTTTTAACTTCTACCAATGTTAAGTTAGTGGCGCTGTTGAATGTCCGGGAATACACCCCAGAAGTATACAGGAGGCTTGTTGCTGTACTTCCTTGAGCCATTAAATTAAAGTTAATGTTTGTTGGCTTAAAGCTTTGACTGGCGAACCCACTCAAATAAATTCCCCCAGAAGAGTCTAAACCGCTGGCAAATTGAAAAGAGTCTAACAAAATGTTAGTAACAGTGTTAATCACCCAGAAAGATATACTGCCATTCGCCCTGGCGCGTTCGGATTGAGGGTTGTCCACTGATGTTAAAAGAGCTAAAAATGTCTGAAAATTGAAGGAAAAAGTTTCTTCGGCATCAATGAAGAAGTCGCCGATCACTGCTGCTTGACTTTGGGCTAAACCGGAATAGTTATCCCCGTTACCTATGACTCCACTTTGTGAGAGATTTGCTGCCAGCAATTCGTGACAGTTAGATATAAAAACTGCATTAGCGTTCGCTTGGCTAATAACTGAAGCGGTGTTAGCTATTGTCTGAGTGTAAGTGTTAGTAACTCTACCTGTGTCAGTCGGTGTGTGACTGAAGTTGTCAATAGTTACTGCTGCCGCAGAACCGGCTATTGTGGCAGCACTGCTGGGCGCTATACCTACACTCAAGCTGGTTACTAAAGGAGTTGCTAATAAAAATGCGATCGCTCCACTAATGTGATTGAATTTCATGGTAGATTTCCTTAAATTTGAAAACTTTTAAGTGCTGTTATTGGTAACTTGTAGCGGTTGGTTGCGCTTACGTATTAATACTACCTACTTACTTAGAGATTTTTGTAAAGCTACTGTCAAGAAATCTTGTGTTTAAGTAAAAATTCTGTAAAGTTGGTCGCCCCAGCTACTAAAAATACATTGTAGGGGAGCTAGAGCTGGTGTTGATCTAAGTAAAATTACTTATTACTCTAAAAAAAGTTAATTTTCAATAAATGCAATAAAAATTTATAATTAGTCTGGATAATATAATAAAGCACAAAGCAGAAAGAGTAATTATGTTGGAAATTAAAGACATTCACACCTACTACGGGAATATCCACGCTCTCAAAGGAGTATCGCTAACAGTCTCGCAGGGAGAAGTTGTGACATTAATCGGCAGCAACGGGGCGGGGAAAACGACCACTCTCCGCACGATTCAAGGACTGCTGCGGCCGCGCCAAGGCACTATATTATTTGAGGGAAAACCTTTAGAAGCACTATCTACAGAGGCGATCGTCCGTTTGGGGATTTCTCAAAGTCCCGAAGGGCGGTTGATTTTTCCGCGAATGACGGTGCAAGAAAACCTAGAAATGGGTGCTTATCTCCGCAACGATACTCTCGGTATCAAGTCGGATATGGAAAAAGCATTAAATTTATTTCCTCGTTTGCGAGAAAGAATTAGTCAAAAAGGGGGAACTCTCAGCGGCGGCGAACAGCAAATGTTGGCGATCGCCCGGGCTTTGATGTCGCGCCCCCGCTTGTTATTATTGGACGAGCCGAGTATGGGATTGGCACCGATGTTAGTCAGTCAAATTTTTGCGATCGTCCGCGATATTAATGCTGAAGGAACAACTATTTTACTGGTGGAACAAAACGCCCGCATGGCTTTAAGTGTAGCCCACCGCGGCTATGTAATCCAAACCGGTCAGGTAGTAGTCGCTGGTAGTGCTAGCGATTTGCAGTCAAATGAAACTGTTCGCAAAGCATATTTAGGTGAAAGTTAAATATAGGCATTGGGCATTGGGCATTGGGCATTGGTTATTGAAACTTACAACTAACAACCAAAAACCAACAAATAACAAATAATATCGTTTCCGGTTGCATCGGTATTGTTCAAACAGTCAACAGTCAACAGTCAACAATTCCGGAGGAGTGCAACCGGAATTGATATAACAAATTACCCTATTTGCGATCGCAACTTCCCCGTTTCCAATTCCGTCTCAAAAGCCGCCCGCACCTTTTCCCACTCCGCTTGAGCTTCCAACAGGCGATCGCGCGCCGTACTCACATCAAAAACCTGTTCCCCTCCAGACTCAACCGCCACGCGGCCCATATACTCCAACTCCTTGCAAACAGCAGAAAAAGACACGGCTCCTAAATTGGCGCTGCTCGACTTCAGCGTGTGAGAAGCCAGCTTCAAACTATCAGCATCGCCCAGAAAAATAGCCTCCTTAATAGTTTCTAAATGTTGCGGTGCGTCTACCAAATATATCTTAATCAGCTCCCCCAAAAAATCTGGGTCTTCCTCATCATCTAGCTCGCGGAGATTTTGCAAAATATGAAAATCAATCGGCGAATCTGCTCCCGGTTGAACGCTCGAAGATGCCGCAGCATCACTGTCAACTTGATCGGGAATATCTTGATTGTTTTGCTCAGTAACCGCATCCAATTCATCCCGAATCAGAGGTGAGCACTTGCTTAAGGCGATCGCCAACTCTTCCCGGCGTACCGGCTTAGTAATATAATCGTCCATACCTGCTTCCAGACACTTTTCGCGATCGCCCTGCATCGCATTAGCAGTCATCGCAATAATTCTCGGCTTCTTGTTAGCAGGCCATTCCTGACAAATGCGGCGCGTCGCTTCCAACCCATCCATGTTCGGCATCTGCACATCCATCAGCACAACATCGTAAGATTGCCGCTTCAGCGCCTCCAAAACCTCCAACCCATTAGCTGCAATATCAGCCCGATATCCTATCCTGTCGAGTAAATGCGTAGCGACTTTTTGATTCACCACATTGTCCTCAGCCAGCAAAATCCGAATCTGACTAGAATTAGCTGCATCCTGTCCGGCAGAATTCGCAGCAACCTGCCTTAAAACAGCAGGCGTCCGCTGCACGCGGTGCTGTTCTTGAGAATTTTCAAAATACTTCAATCCCGAAGTCAAAGTCACCACATTTGAAACTTCTCCTCTGCCGCTTCTGCCAGTAACATATCCAAAAACTTGCAGCAACACATTATAAAACTGGGACTGTTTTAAAGGCTTAGTTAAAAAAGCAGAAAAATGTACTTCTGTAGTTTCAAGTTTTTTCCAAACTTCCGCCTTACTTAAATAAGTAAACAGCACCAAAGGTAGTGCTATTTTGCGAGGGTTGCTAACGATGACATTAGGATTTTGAGCGTCGCCGCCGGACAAATTGCTTAGCTCAAATTTCCGAATCTCCACAGCCAAAGCCACACCGTCCATATCTGGTAGATTCATCGCCAAAATAGCTAAATCGAGCGGCGAATTTCCTTTGATGATTTCCAAAGCCTCAGCACCCGAAGTTACAGCCACGGGTATCATTCCCCAAGACTCTGCCTGACGGATCAAAACTTGCCGGTTAATGGCATGATGCTCAACAATTAACAAGCGCTTACCGGCGGCAAATTCAGGCCTTTTTTCCTCAGCCCGGATGTCATTCGCTTCAGCAGTGACCGTGAAATAAAAAATCGAACCCGAACCCGATATCGACGGCGGAGTAAATTCTGCAGGCGACCTTCCAGCGATACTTTGTCCGATCGCAGAAACGGCCGGTTGAGACTTAGAACTTCCCGGAGTAACCTGGCTGACAACCCACATTGTACCGCCCATCATATCGCTCAAACGCTGGCTGATAGCCAGTCCCAAACCCGTCCCGCCGTAATGTCGCGTTGTCGAAGCATCCACCTGCGAAAAAGCTTTAAACAGGCGATCCATCCGGTCTGGCGGAATGCCAATTCCCGTATCTTGGACAGCAAATTGAATCTCGTATTGTCTGCTGCGTCCCAACTCTCCCTGGTTAATTGCTAGCGGTTGTGGCTCTAGAATATTAATTCTTTCCAGCAAACTATTAGTAGCTACCTGTTCAATTTGCCTAGCCGTACAGCACACCACAATTTCTCCAGATTCTGTAAACTTAACTGCATTGCCCAGGAGATTTACCAAAATTTGGCGCAACCTCGTGACATCTCCTAAAATGTTTTTGGGAACAGAATCATCAATAAAGTAAGCCAGCTCTAAACCTTTTTCTGAGGCTCTAGGAGCCAGTAATTCCAGGGATTCTTCTATACAGTTTTGCAGCTCGAAGGGGCTGCGTTCCAAATCTAATTTTCCAGATTCAATCTTGGAAAAGTCGAGAATATCGTTAATAATAGTCAGCAAAGCATCGCCGCTGGTACGAATTGTCTCCACAAAATCCCGCTGTTCAGGAGTTAGTTCCATATCCAGCAGCAAGCCCGTCATCCCGATGACCGCATTCATCGGAGTGCGGATTTCGTGACTCATAGTCGCTAAAAATTCGCTCTTGGCTCTATTAGCAACTTCCGCCGCTTGTCGTGCATGATCCAAAGCTTCATTTTGCTCGGCTAACTGTCGCTGTCGCTGAACTTCCGTTTCTAAAAGTTGTGCTTGAGCTAAGGTAATTCCAACTTGAGCCGCAACATCTTCTAACAGTTCAATTTCGTCGGGATTCCACTGGCGAGTTGCATCGCACTGGTGCAAAGTAATAATTCCATTTGGTTCTCCTTGATAGGAAGTGCGAACAGCCAACATAGATTTTAATCCGATGCGGCGGCACATTGGCCCCGAAGATTCCAGCAAAGGATCGGCAAACACATCGGGAGATGCCAGGGCTATATCCTCAGCGAGGAGTTTTTCGGTGTAGGGGTTATAAGTGACAGAAAGTTCTAAATCTAAAGCCGATTCGTGGCCGGGTTCTAAGTATTCCGCGACGCAAGGAAGGTGGGGATAAGGTTCGGAAAGATAAGTGTGAATTGTACAGCGATTGACACCAAATACGCGGCCGATTTGGGTGGCGGTAGTTTGAAAAATTTCTTGAGTGTCTAAGGTCGATCGCACTTTTTGAGTAATTTGTTTGAGTAGTAAAACGCGCTGGTACTGACGTTGCAAAGTTCGCTCTCGCTCTTCGCGGGCAATTTCTGCACCGATGTAATTGCCCATCAACTTTAAAATTTCAAAATTCAGCGGTTTAAAAGGAGATTTAGTGGTGCGAGAAGTAAAGCTCAAAGTGCCAAAAATTCGCCCTTGCACTATTACCCTCGTCCCCACAAAAGCCTCCAACTTGCGGACGCTGTAAGCGGGGTGGTTGCGCCACTGAGTAGTGCCGGCTGATTCGACAGAAATAGGTTCGCTCGATCGCAAAACCTCTCGCTCAAAGGTTCTGCTCAAAGCAAAACCGTCTCCTTTAGCAAACCCAAAGGGAAAATCTTCCGGTACATAAGCAGCAATCACTTCGTAGCGATCGCCCAAAACCCTGCCCAACAGCCCGATATCCATCCCAAACTGACTGCAGCCCATTGCCAGCAACCGGATCGTTCGATCGTCAAAAGAGCCTTCCGAGGTCACCATTACCTCGTAGAGCGATCGAATTGCCCGCTCGCTTTCCCGCAGTTCCTCAACTCCTTCGATGCGGTTGCAGACATCGTGTAAAGTTCCGAAAACTCCCGCTATTTCGCCTTGCGAATTCCGCCGGACTTGGGCAAATAGTTCCACGGAAACAAAGCCGGAATTACTGTGAATTCCCAAGGAGTTTTTACCCGAAACCGACTTGGACTTAAATCGCAATTCTCGCCGTTCAAATTCCGAGTTCCCTGACAGCAAAGACTCCAATAAATTTGCACATTGCTCGCGCTCCTCTGGATGCACCCACTCTAAAAAATTAGTTTCCAAACTTTCCGCAACCTCAAAATTAGTAATTTCCGTCCAAGCGCGGTTGAGAAATTTCCAAACCCCCGCCGCATCTATGTGGAAAATTACTGTTGCTTTCAAAGAGTCAAATAGTTGGAATTGTTCTCGATCATGCTGGCGGTTTTTGACTTCAAACTGCTTGTTTGGAGTAATATCTGTATGAGTTCCTACTACCCGCAGCGGTTTCCCGGTAGCGCTGCGTAAAACTTGACCTCGGTTCAGCACCCAGAGAGTGCTGCCGTCTTTACAGTACATCCGATATTCTGCTGCAAAATCCGGTGTCTTTTGGGCGAAGTGTTCTTCTAAAGCTGCCTTTACCGAGTCAATATCATCTCTGTGGATGCGACTCCACCATTCCGATCGGCGATTCGAGATTTCCCCTTCTTGGTAGCCCAGCATTTCTTGCCACCGCGCCGAATAAAAAAACTCATCTGTTTCGAGATTCCAGTCCCAAATCCCCTGATTGTTGACTGCTGGGGAGAGATTTGGTCGCTCTACGAAACTGTGGTGAGAAATTTCAGCCACCTCGTGGCTATTTGCTGCTGTCCGCTGTATTTCGGCAGAGAGTTTTTTGTATTGAGCGTTGCTAGATTCTAGCTGGCGCTGCAAAGCAATTAAGCCAGAATGCAGAGATTTTGAATCCAGCGCTTGTAAAAGGATAGTTTTAGGATTGATAATCCCGATCGGGTGATTTGTTTCGTTGATGACTAATAAAGGCAACTGGCAGTAGTGTTTTTGCAGCAGCGCGACGGCTGCTTCGAGGGTAGAGTGCGATCGCACCAGCGGCGGCGAACTGCTGCAAATTGCTCCGGCTTTAATTTTGTTAGAGTCTCTTCCCAGCGCCTGCAACTGCACAATATCCCGCGAACTTACCACCCCAACCAGTTTGTGAAGGTTGGGATTTGTAAATTTGGAGTTGTGAGCCGCACCAGTCGATTGTTGATCTGGAGTTTCAGTGATTAATACATAACTAACATTGTGTCTAAACATCAGTTGCGCCAAATAGCGAACCGAAGAAGTAGCAGGAGCGTGAATTATTCGCGAGCCTGCGATTTGAGGGATTTGATAAAGTTTAATTAAACTTGCGGGTAGCTCTAATTTCTGATTCAGAATTGGCAGCGGCGGGGGGAACGCGAAAGCCGCAGGTTGCGAAGTGCTGCTAGTTGCTTTTGGTGTCGATTCCCCAATTCCCTGCAACATTTGCACCAAGCTTTGAGAGCTAATTAAACCGACAAGTTCTTCAGTGTCGCTGACTACGGGCAAATGGCCGATCTGATTTTTCTCCAGCAGATTTGCTAAGGCAAAAAAGTCGGGAATTTCCGATTCTCGGGCTACAGTTACGGTTCTGATCATGATTTGCTCGATCGCAAATCCCCTCAAAGCAGCGCCGATCGAATTTAGCTGTACGATATCTCGCGCTGTAAAAATCCCCAGCACTGTCTGCCCACCCGCATAGGGAGCCTTTGAGCCGTTGAGACGCAGCCCGTTGCCTCCTGCCTGTACCGCACGCGGTACACCGTTGTAGAAACCCGACTGTTCCCGCGATTGTGGGGAAGTCCCGTTCATGGGATTTCCGAGTTGAGAATTCCCGCGCGGTTCTACCACGAGGACGTAACTGGCTCCTGTGCTACTCATCAGCTCGATCGCCTTTTCTACGGGCGTCTCAGGGGTGACGGTGAGGGGATTGCGGTTGATGACCTGACTGAGGGAGGGAATAAACATCAGGGGGCATAAAAGTGATATTTGTTGGAAAAACCCGATCGCAAGCAGCAGATTGATTGAGAGGCTTTGCCCGCGAGATTTCCAAGCGCGCTCAAAGTTTCTGTACGATTAAACTCACCCCTACTTCCAGCATCTTGGCATTTAAAATTAATTCCGTGCCATATCCTGATAATTGACGGCTTCTGACTTTCAGAACCAATGCTATCTGCCAGAGGGCCCAGATGAAGGCGGGCGGGTAATTCCTCGCCTAGCCCAACTGCTGCGGGTTTACGAGCAAGAATTTCTGCGATTGTCTAGACTGCACCCTACTTTCTGCCCCTCAACGGAACTCTCGCTCGGATTCTGTTTGAGGCAAGATACCTGCACGCTACCAATTTACCAGCGACAGGAGGGGAATCACAACAGGACGACTTAGGTATGGCAACTGTGCAATTAGGGGTTCGAGGGTTCGAGGGTTCGAGGGTTCGAGGGTTCGAGGGTTCGATGGCCAAATAGGCAGAAAATAAATAATTCTGAGCATAACTAATCCTATCTTATCTCAATTATGGCCCAGAGGATTTGAGCTTCAATTCTGGCGATCGAACTTGATGAGAATAGCGGTGTTCCCCGCCAGTGCAAAACTCGCATTTCCGCTCTTCAGCCTTAAGTTACCAACAACCTCATCCATTGTTTTAGAACTGAACTCCCGCACCGTGCCATTACCAGTTTTTATCAGCTCCGAAATATCAGCATTAACAGTGTAAGATGTTGCTCGGTCATTGACAACCAGCAAAGAAACATTCTTGCTAGCATCAAGAGTTGCAACTGCCATTAAATCCGAACTGTTAGTGATAGGAAAAAATGTAGTTTTCCCGCCCTGCAATGCCCTAATGCCCATCCGCAAAGCATAGTAGCCAGTGCGCCGTTTTCCCCCGTCCCCTAGCAAGCCTTCTGGCAGTCCCGGCTTTCCCCAGTCGTACAAACAGAATATGTGACTGCCGTAAATATAATTATCCCCCGGTTGGGAACCTCGAATCAAATTCTTAATCAAATTTAAAGCTAAAGAGAAATCCCCGTAGCTAATCTCGTAACTTCCCCATTCTCCTACCCAAAGCTGCGAGTTAGCGCGGACAGTACCGTTCATCCAGCCGCGCACTTTGCGGGTGTAGTTAGAAATATCTGCATCGTAGTTGTGGACATTGACTGTATTGAAATAATTCGGTATTTCCTCCAAAGCACTAGCCGGCCAATTGCTGCCACCTACGGTTTTCGGGCCGTGGATGCGGTAAGTGCGATCGGGCAAATAAGTTTTATAAACAAAGTCGATCGCATCTTTTGCCACCTTAACCAATTCAAAATAGTCAGCCTTAGTTCCGCCCCAACCCTGATCCCGATTGTCCGGTTCGTTGTGAATTTCCCAATCATCAACGCGGTAATCATTGCGAACATTCAGCCAATAAACCGTAGCAAAAACGTGTTCCCACCACTCATTCCAATCTTCTTTTGCGCGCGGCGGATTCAGTTGCAGCGCCCAACTCGGCCGCCAGCTATTATCAACATTACGAATACTGACAACCGGGCGAATATTTGCTTTTTTTAGAGTATTAAAAATCGTCCTGGCATTGCCTTGCCAAACAGTACCGGGTTCTCCCGACCACCAATAATCGCTACCCTGGGGCGGATTAGTCATAATCTGATCCCAGTGCGCCCAATTAATTATATTTGGATTTGTCTTAATTTCGTCAATAGACGGCCAACCGTATTGACCTTCGTCGTCTTCGGGTTCCCACCGGGACATCCCGCCGTAAATGCGGTAGGTATTAATTCCCAAATCTTGCAAATCTTTGATGTCGAAATTGATATTGCCCTCGACTGCACCGATGTAGCGAGTGCTAACACCCGCAGCAGTACCGGAAAATTTAATTGTTTCGATGTTTTGAGCAAAAGTGGTCGTGACGCTGAACAACCCTATGCCAAGAGCAATTAAAATGGCGAGGGTAAAATTCCGAATAATTCTTTTTGAGAACACTGGGTTAATAACTCATGACAAACTGCCTACTACCTACTGACTAATTAACTTCAAGCGACGCTGAAGTTCTCCCGCCGCCGTAGCAATTACGACCGCCAAAATCGGGTGCAGCGGCTCGCTGTAGCGAACTTCTGCATAAGTGAGCGCATGAATCACATTAAAATAGCCACAGACTAGCAACAGTGGCAAAAACTCCCGCCAGCGATGCCGCAAAACTATCATGCCCAAAGCAGCAAATACAGGCAAAATTCGCGACGCTAAAATGCCGACAATCCGTTGCGGCGAAAAGAATGGCCGCATTGCTTCCACATTAAACATAGCGTGATAAGGCCAGTCACTTATAGGGTTTCCCAACCAGAAAAAAACTGCCTTTTGCAAACAATACCAGAGATAGACAGCAGGCTCGCGGAGGATGGAAGCGATCGCCCGTTTGGTAAAATAGCGATCGCCCTCAATTGTAAAAGCATTGTGTCCCCCATTCCGCTCCGGATTGAGTTCTTCCTGCCAAATCTGAACCAGATTGCGTTTTGGCAGTTGTTCGTAGGCCAAATGATAAAACTCGGGACTTCCTTGCCACAGCAGCGCCGTAGAAACGCTGTAAATCAAAAAAGTCTTGTGAGTTCGATAATTGTGGTAAGTCCAAGGTGCAGTAATGATGATAATTGCGCCCACATAAGCCATAAACAAAGCTATCTTGCGCTTCAAATGCCATTGGCGCGGCATCAATAGTGGCACAATTGCTGGAAGCAACATCGCTGTCGGCCGACAAAGATTTGTAATTGCCAACAGCGCACCTGCTAATGAAAAATTTTGCCACTGCGGCTCTTCCAATGCCCGCAGCAGACCCAGCACTGTTAAAACTATTAAAGGCGCGTATAAAATCTCTGTTTGCACCCGCGTGACATGAAGAATGAGGGAGGGATGCAGCGCAACTAATCCAGCCGCTACTAAGGAACTTTGAGGGCCAGTAAAACGCCGTGCTAGGATAAAAGTTAGGGGTATGATTGTCGCCCCCAAAAAAGCTTGTACGTAGACTACAGATGCCGGAGAACGACCAAAAATTGCATAGCATCCAGCCACAAAAAATGGATAAACTGGTGTCCGGTTCGGTCGCTCAAAAAAATGACCCTTCAGCAGATCGTATGCCAAACCCTCATAGCCCGGTTCGTCGCCTCTGAGACGGGCGGGGGTATCGGGGAGAGTTTGGTTGGTGCGCCACGCCAAATAAAGGCGGAATGCCAGTCCCAGCAGCGTCAGCCCAATCAGTACCCAGACAATTATGGGGTGATTTCTTTGCTGCTGCGCTGCAGAGAGGTCTGGTGTCATAAAAACTAACTGCGAAGATTTGATTTGCTTGCTCCCAATTTTTTAGGTTGGGAATGTCAAAAATTATATCATTTTACCTTCCATCTTTTTGGATAATTAATGTTTTGATACCACCGATGTATTTAATGTGAACGGGCGAGCATAACTCCTCAAGGAACAGCCAGACATCGATCGCGCAATGCAATTGGTCAAAGAACAAAACCCCACACTTTCGCCCGCCATCAATCGCACCTGGATTGACTCGCTGGGACGTGCGGAGGTAATTGCAATCTACCGCATTCACCCCAGCGAAATGAGCCGGCGCACTACGGAGGGCATCAGCAGTCGGTGAATGTCTCTGCGGGCATGGGAATAATAATTTTCTGAGTGAATCGCGATCGTCCTACTCGCCGGCTCAGTAGCATTCGGATCTAACTGGATATGATATTAAATGAACTTACTCCCCAAAAATTCCCTCATATACCGATTCACTAACTGCGGCTGTTCCTGCTGCACCCAGTGGCTGCAATTAGGAATGTAATGAATCTGAAAATCCCGGACGTAATCTGCGGTTCCATAGGTTAACTCTTTGCCGAGGGCGGCATCATTTTCTCCCCAAATCATCAGCGTCGGAACTTCCAGAACCCTCCAATTCTGGCGATCGAGAAATCCGCCAGCTATATTGCGGTAATAATTGATAGTAGCAGTTAGAGCGCCCCGTTTGGCAGCCGCATCTTTGTAAGCTTCGATATCTGAGGGGCTAAAGGTGCTTTTGTCCACTGCCATACCTTCCAAAGCAGCAGAAATTGCCTGATAGTCGCCCAACTGAATTAACAACTCCGGCAAAACTGGCAACTGAAATAAAAAGATGTACCAACTTCTCAGCAATTGTTGAGGAGTGCGTAACCCTTCAGCAAACTTTGCCGGATGCGGTAGATTCATCACAATTAATTTATCCACCATTTGGGGATAAGCATAAGCAAAACTCCAGGCGATCGCGCCTCCCCAGTCGTGACCAACTAAGACGCAACTTTCGTATCCCAAACCCTGAATAATTCCCTTGACATCTTGCACAAACTCTGCCATCACGTAAGCAGATTGATCGTGAGGTTTGTCGCTGTCGTTGTAACCCCTGAGATCTACAGCGACGACTTTATAATCTGATGCAAATTCTGGGATTTGATGCCGCCAAGAATACCAAAATTCAGGAAATCCGTGCAGCATCAGCATCAGCGGCCCAGAACCTTGAGTGACATAGTGCAGTTTGATGCCGTTCGTAGGGATAAATTCGTGTTTCCAAGCAGCTTTTAGCACAGACATATTTGATGCTTCCTCTAGCTATCGAGATAGCCTAGCAGTTCCTCTGTTTAAGAGGAACCAACTTTAGGCATATCTAGCAATTATCCAAGCACTTGTAAACTCTTCCTTTTCTCTTCATTTGTGGAACAGGCGTCCCCTTGGTGGTTTTTCGCGCCAAAAAAGCCGTAGCTTGCGGGGTCCGACGCGATCGCCCGTTGCCCAAAAAGATTGCTATCTCTGTCCAAATAATAGTATAATGTTGCTGGCATCCAGACAACTGTTAAGCCAAAAATTACTCATTTTTGAACGCGCAAAAATCCCGAAGCGCAACATTTTGAGGTCTTGTGTAGGTGCCAGTTCAATAATTAATATCTGGCGAGTGTACTAGGAATTAAAGGAGTTAATACTATGTCGGGCGATCGGCTGCAAAACATTGTTAACCGCTTGACAGATCGTCTAAAGCGCGACGTATTAGTTGAAAAATCCCTCTACGACATTCGAGAAACTTTGCAGAGCGATCGCGCCGTGCTGTACTATTTTTATAGACAGTGGCAAGGTCGAGTGACTTACGAGATGTTGAGTGCGATCGAACTCTCAATCTTGGGTTCAACAGGGCCAGATGAGTGTTTTAACGGCGACTACGCTGCTTTGTACGAAGCCGGCAGAGTTAGAGCAATTACAGATATTGAAGTAGAACCAATTCACCAATGCCACCGAGATTTTCTGCGTAGCCTGAAAGTTCGCGCTAATTTAGTTGTGCCTATTTTAACAAACAAAGGACTGTGGGGGCTGTTAATTGCTCATCAGTGCAGCGGGCCCCGCACTTGGTCGCGATCGGACATTGAATTCATGCAAAGAGAAGCCCAAAATATGGCACTTTCTCCCACAATTCAAGATAGTTAATATCGCATCTAATATTAGTACATAATATACCAGGATTTCACCCTCGAATAATGTAACCGATCGCCCCTTGGAGTAGTATGAATCTCAGTGTTCAACCGTTTTCGAGTTCGGGTGCATTCTCTCGGCGATTGCATATTACCAAGCAACCAGAATCCTGTCCCAATCGATCCCGATATTCATCTAACTGTTCCACACTTTTGTCTCTAGGAATACTTGGTGACAAGGAGTTTTCGGATGCTGGGGGAGCGAAACCCAAGAATGATATCTTGAGGAGACACGCCACGTTGAATCAGTTCTCGATCGATGTAGATTTCGGTGCTGTTGTGTTGAATCCAGATTTGATTTTCGATGATATCGAGCTGCATGGCACAGCCATAGATGCGATATTCGTCGCGCCATTCGTTGTGCATAACGAGGTAGCGATCGCGGGCCATATCGAAGATTAACTGAGCATTTGCGTCATTTGTAGAAAAGTCTTCGAGAAAGTCACAAACAATTTTGCGGTATTCGTTTAGTCTATCCATTGGTCGATCGCCTCACGTGTTGGATTGTAAATAATTAGTCGGATTTCATAACGTTCGATGACAGTTTTTGCGGGTTCAAATCTGAGAAACATTTGGTAGGTATCGGTGGGCACTGCCAGATACAGTATACGTTCTGGTTCGCTAGAGACTTCGATGGCAATGCGATAGTTGAGGAATTGACCGAGGGCGGTGTGGAATTCAGAAATCGTAGAGCCACCTGCGAAACTTTTGACTTCTACAGCTATTTTACGTCCTTCTTTTTCAGCGGCGATCGCTTCTTCGGCTGCAAGAAGATCGATGTAGACATCAGCAACACCATAACGTAACTGGTAGGGATCGTGGGTAATCTTTCAGCCATCTTTTTGTAGGGCGATTTTGACCGTGTTGTGGAAGAGGTTCTTTGCCATTTTTAGATTTTACCCAAGGATTTACATCGGAACTTAAGGGTGCACCGACTTCCACCGAAACCATGACGGCGGTGTATTGTCCGCTGTCGCTGAGTTGTTTGGCTAAAGCTAGCATGGCGGTGGTTTTACCGACTTGTCGGGGTGCATTGATGACGAAATAGCTGCGTTGATCAATTAACCTTTCTAAGCCCGGTAAGCGCAGCATTGGGGGTAGCACGTAATGAATGTCTGCTTGGCAGGAGCCTGCGGTATTGAACCAGCGTGGCATAGGTAAATTGGGGTTAATGGAATTGCTCTCAGTTTACTGTGCTGTTGCTGGAATGGTGTTCTATTGTTAAGCGGGGGTTTGTATTGACTGATAGGGCTGGATGAGAATCTCAGCGGGAATTCCTAACTCTTGATTCAGCTTCCGATGTCATAACGGATTGAGACAATCAGCCGTAAAATGCAGCGGCGAGAAATAACCTCGAATTCATCAGCAGTGGTTTTTGCTCGTCCGCTGCCATAAACTGTTACCCCTAGCGCTTATGGTGACTGGCTTTCATCCTTTTTAATTAGCTTTAAACAAGCGTGTATCGTTGCCAGAGAGTAATAGAACATCCAATTATACCAAATGGCTTTGTCATAATCCTGCTTTTGGCCATCCTTGTGGTGTCGTATTGAATAGTTATTAGCTATATTAAATAAAGCGCTCTCGGCTTCGCTTAATTTTACTTCCTTAATTTGATCGCGCAGCCACTCAAGAACATCAAATAAGTTTCGAACTGCATCAAACTTTTCATCTAGAGATGAGCGAGAACGTCTAAATTTAAGAATTGCGGATTCAACTCGCTGCTCAACATTTTCAAGATCGTAAGGAGGCAGTTCTGCAAGAACTAACTCCTTCAATCCTTGCTCGGAAAATTCTAGAATTTCACCCTTTTCCGACAGTTCATATCCCTCTCTATAGTCACACAAGAGCTGATTAATCCTATCTCTAAATTCTTGCTTACCAGTATCCCTATCGAAGGTGTCATAAGAATCTCCATGATTACTCCATTCATCGTCTCGATAAATCGGCTCAGAAACATTATCGTAAAGAAACTCGATGACATCAAACAAGTCATCCTCTGAATAATTCTTACATTTTTCCTCAATTGGCCATAAGTCAGATTTCCTGATGGCGAGAAACATTTGTGCTTCTATATCAGCACCTTGATAACCCAAGTTTTGCTGAAAATAATCTTTATTTCGGAAATCAAGATAAAAAGCTTTGAAAAGTTGAACGAACATGGGTAGCTCGTAGCGACTCGCATCAGGATTTTTGCCAGTACGATTAGAATAGTATTTCCGATTCATGAACGATTATCCCAATTTTGTAAATATATCCGGAAGGGCGAAGGATTCGCACCTATATTCTATTAATTATACGACGTATTTTAATTGTAGGGTGCGTCAGGGGAGTTTCTTAAACGATTATTGAAGGTTTAAATATCTGACGCACCTTACTAATTATGAGAATGGCGTAATTCCTGTTAGTATTAACTAGCGGCTACAGCCTCCCCCAAAGGATGCTGCTGCAAAACCGCTTGCAAATACTTCCCAGTATAAGACCTCTGATTTGCCGCCACCTCCTCCGGCGTCCCCGCCACAATAATCTCGCCGCCCTTATCTCCCCCTTCAGGCCCCAAATCGATCGCCCAATCGCAGCACCGAATTACATCTAAATTGTGTTCGATTACCAAAATTGAATTCCCCTTATCCACCAATCTTTGCAGCACATTTAACAAATGGTGAACATCATAAAATGACAAACCAGTCGTCGGTTCATCGATTAAATAAAGCGTTTTCCCAGTAGCCCGGCGCGACAGTTCCGTTGCCAATTTTACCCGCTGCGCTTCCCCCCCAGAAAGCGTCGGCGCCGGCTGTCCCAACTGAATGTAACCCAAACCAACATCAACTAAAGTTTGCAGTCTGGCGCCCGCCCTGGGAATATTTTTAAACATTTCCAAAGATTCCTCTACGGTCATGTTCAAAACATCAGAAATCGACTTGCCTTTATACTTAACTTGCAGCGTTTCCCGGTTGTACCTTGCACCCTTGCAAACCTCACACTGCACGTACACATCCGGCAGAAAATTCATCGAAATCACGTTCACGCCTTGGCCGCCACAAGCTTCGCACCTTCCCCCTTTTACGTTAAAAGAAAACTGCCCCGCTTTGTAACCTCTTGCCTTCGCTTCAATGCTTTCGGCAAACAAATCCCGAATCACATCAAAGACTCCCGTGTAAGTAGCGGGATTAGAGCGCGGAGTACGACCGATCGGAGATTGGTCAATTACAATTACTTTATCAACCACATCCTCTAGAGAGCGTTCGCCTTTAGTTTTGAGGGCGTCCATATCGGGTGGTAAAGGCACTTTTTTGGTGATATAGTGTTGCAGCGACGGGTACAGCAATTCATTGATTAAAGTTGATTTTCCCGAACCAGAAACCCCCGTCACGCAGACGAGTTTTCCCAGCGGAATTTCCACATCAATATTTTTTAAATTGTTGCGCCTCGCATTTGTGATTGAAAGAGCTTTGCCGTTGCCTTTTCTCCTTTCATTAGGGGTTTCAATTACTCGCTTTCCCGACAAATAAGCACCCGTCAAAGATTCCTCTGCCGTTAGCAAATTTTCTAAACTTCCTTGGGATATAATTTTGCCACCGTGAACGCCAGCGCCGGGCCCGATATCGACAATGTGGTCGGCCGCTCGCATGGTTTCTTCATCGTGTTCTACGACAATCAAAGTATTGCCTAAATCGCGCAATTTTGTTAAGGTTTGCAGCAGGCGAAAATTGTCTCTTTGGTGCAGTCCGATGCTCGGTTCGTCCAAAACGTAGAGCACGCCTGTCAAACCAGAACCGATTTGAGTCGCCAGCCGAATTCGCTGGGCTTCTCCGCCAGAAAGCGTCATTGCGGCGCGGTCTAAAGTCAGGTAATCTAACCCGACATCGAGCAAAAATTGCAGCCTTGCTTTGATTTCTCTCAGGGCTAAATCGGATATTTGGAATTGCCTATCGCTCAAGCCCAAATTATTCACTCTTTCGCGGCATTCGCGAATCGAAATACTGGTTAAATCCACAATTCCGTACTGTCCCAACCGCACCGAAAGCGCTTCGGGTTTCAAGCGTTTGCCCTGACAAACCTCGCAAGAGCGATCGACCCGATACTGTTCCAGCTTCTGCTTGATAAGATCGGAACCAGTATCGTCGTACTGACGCTGCAACATGGAAATTACGCCATTAAAATCTCTCCTAAAATCAGTGCTACCGTCGCGCTTTTTACTTTCTGCGGTGCGCTTTTGCTCATTGCCGTACAAAATCACCCGCTGGTGTTCGGGCTTTAATCGATACCAAGGAGTGTCGATATCAAACCCACAACTATCAGCAATACTGCAAAGCAAAGAAAGATAATAGGAATTATCTTTGTCTGACCAAGGCGCGATCGCACAATAAAGAGGCGCTTTCTCGTCGGGAACTACCAACTCCGGTGCAAAAGTCCGCAAACTCCCCAAACCGTGACAGTTCTGGCACGCGCCGTAGGGCGAATTAAACGAAAATAACCGGGGGGAAAGTTCCTCCATTACCGCGCCGTGTTCGGGACAAGCAAAGTTTTCGGAAAATACGATCGGCCCCTGTGGTTGGGCATTTTCTTCAGTCGGTAACTCTTCAATAATCGCAATCCCCTCAGAATGGCGCAAACAAGTTGCCAGAGAATCAACTAAACGTTCTTCTAAACCGGGTTTTTTAATTAACCGATCGACAACTATCTCGATATTGTGCGTATGATTTTTATCTAATTCGATATTTTCCGAAAGTTCTAAAATTTCTCCGTTAACTTTGACGCGAATAAATCCTTCCGCAGCTAAACTCGACAATAATTTGCGGTGAGTGCCTTTTTTTCCGCGCACAACTGGTGCCAGAATGTGAAAGCGAGTGCCGTCGGGAAGTGCCATGACTCGATCGCACATTTCATCAATTGTCTGCGGCGCAATGCAGCGATCGCAAATCGGACAGTGCGGTTCGCCAGCTCTGCCGTAGAGTAATCTGAGATAATCGTAAATTTCTGTAACAGTGCCAACAGTCGATCGCGGGTTGTGAGAAGTTGACTTTTGGTCGATTGAAATAGCCGGACTCAAGCCTTCGATTGCGTCCACATCCGGTTTGTCCAACTGTCCCAAAAACTGGCGCGCGTAGGCGCTGAGAGACTCGACGTAGCGGCGCTGTCCCTCGGCAAAAATTGTATCGAAAGCCAGGGAAGACTTACCAGAACCCGATACGCCAGTAAAAACGATCAGTCGATCGCGCGGCAGTTCCAGATCGATATTTTTCAGGTTGTGCTGTCTCGCACCGCGAACCCGAATCGTATTTTGGTTGTTAGAGTGAGAATTCGTCACATTATGCCCGTTGCGGGATGCACTTGGCTGGCTGTTTGAGGTTTCGGCGCGTTGGGACATGAGAGTAGTGCAAAACAGTGCTTAACCATCTTAGCGCTGCCTTTGGAATTGCTGGCATCCAAACTCAAGAATATCAAAGAATTGTCAAATAAGTTTCCGTCGGCCCGTCGGGCAAAACCTTCAAACTTTGATGCTTCAAATCCACTTCAATTCCCAGCGCTTCCATCGGAATCACGCCTAAAAGTGGCGTTTTCCCCTCTGGCAATTCCAAACACTCAAAAGTCCCTTCGCGCCCGCACAGAGAAATCTTGGCATCTTGAAAAATCCTCGCCTCACTAATGCCCGTGGCTGTTTCCACAACCACCTGTTTGAGGATTTTTAAACCCAGTCTGGCGATGACATCTTTAGGCAAACACAAAGTTGTCGCGCCCGTATCCACCAAAACATTTTCTAGAGTAACAGACCTCACTTGCTCGATTGGGATCAGACCATCTTCTGCTTTAGCTTCATCGATCCTATTCGTAATTACTAAGGTTGTGATAACTTTTCCCATTGGAGTTTCCGTAGTTGTTTCCATTACGTTCCAATTATCATAAATTGCTGCTTTAATTATAGCACCTATTTGCACAGATTGTAAGGCGGCGATGCACTACCCATTCTGCACCGCCCTGACGAATATCTCTGGCTAAATCATCAAATTATTGCACGCCAATAAACTTGTGAGTTTGCAAAGATAGCCTGTAACTAGGATTTTGTCTCAGCAATTCTAATATAATCGGAATTGCTGATTTTTTTGAGTTCCATTCTGGTTGCAAGAAAACCGGAATATTCACATTTTTTTCCAAAAACTTCTGATAAAATTCAACTTCTTCACCCGTGCTAATCACTAACTTAATTTCATTTGCTATAGTCCAAAAAAGCTCTTGCACCGGATATTTAGGATTGACGTGTTCCTTCGGAGAAAGAGTAATCCAAGCCTGCGGGGAAACATCCTGCCAGCAAGCACCCGAAGTTTCAATACTCACCTGCTTGTCAGCTTCTAGCAAAGCTTCAACTAACTCAGGCAAATCGCGGTGAATGAAAGGTTCGCCGCCAGTAATGACAACCCTCGGAGACTGCAATTGAGCGAGCAATTGTGCGATCGACTGCGGCACAGACGGCAAATCTTTGCCCCCATTTGCGTAACCCGTGTCGCACCAAGGACACCGCACAGGGCAACCGGCCAATCTGATAAAATCAACTAAAGTCCCCGTCCAGTAACCTTCGCCTTGAACAGTACACTGAAAAGTTTCGTGAATTGGTAATTTTAGTTGTAAATTAGACACCCGAAGTTACGCCTCAAATCAATTAATTACGTTGTTTATATATAATATTCTTAAATTGTTATTTCTTCGCGGTTTGCAGCAATTAAAAACTATCATGGACGCATAAACGGGGTTTATGAAAAAAAATTATCTGTTTTATCCCAGAAGCTTGACTCAGAAATTGGGTTTCTTCATAGCTTTTGTATGAGTCCTTAGAAATTCACCACAAACCGCAAATAACTCTTTAATTATACTGTTCCGGTTCCATCATGGTAGCCCAACGGCGTTTCAATGCCAAAGTCAGTCCGTCAGCAATGGGGACAACACTGAGAGTAACTCTGGGATCGTTACGCAATTTGTCGTTAAAAGTACGAAGGGCGGTGGTGCTTTCGTCTTGTATTTGAGGGTCAGCAACTCGTCCAGACCACAGAACATTGTCAATAACAATTAAACCGCCATTGCGTACAAGTTGGAGCGATCGCTCAAAATAAGCCTCATAATTTTCTTTATCAGCGTCGATGAAGGCAAAATCAAAGGTTCCAGCTTGTCCCTCGGCTATTAGTTTGTCGAGAGTATTTATTGCGGGACCCAACTGCAAAGAAATCTTATTAGCAACGCCCGCAGCTTCCCAATACCGTCGTGCGATCGCAGTATATTCCTCGCTGACATCGCAGGCAATAATCTGACCGTTTGAAGGCAGCGCCAAAGCTACGCACAGCGAGCTATAACCAGTAAAAACGCCAATTTCTAAGGTTTTTGTCGCTCCCATAAGCTGCACCACGAGCTCCATAAACTGACCTTGTTCGGGAGCAATCTGCATCTGGGCCATAGGATGTTTAGCAGTTTCTTCCCGTAGTGAAGCGAGAATATCGGGTTCTCGCAGAGAAATAGATAACAGATAATCGTAAAGTTGATTTTCTAAGCCAAGAGTTGAGTTCGCCATCGGTTTGTCCTTGCTGCTGACTTTTGATTTTAGATTATAGATGCGCTGTTAATGGAAATCGGAGACTGTAGAGTTAATTTTGGCACCTATTTTACTGTGGCTGATGACAGGTTGCAGTAGCAGTGTCTCGGTTACACAGAGGCAACTTGCAAAACGCGCGATCTACTTCCAAATCAGTTTATCTCAGCTACAGGTGATTTAGCAGCTCTGGAAAAGAAAAAGGGAAGAGGGGAGCGTTTTGAGATTCCTGCTTTTCTAGCACCGTGTAACGCCGTTAGTGATACGATTTCAAAAGATTAATGGAACGGTACACAAGCTGCAAACCCATACATAATGAGCTATTGCCCATTTCACATCTCAAATAAATCTCAAATAGTATGAGTTGGCGAGAAAGTGACTTCATCCCGATCGCGAACTAGACAAACTGCGAAAAACATAAGTATGTCATTGCCAGTGGAATGAAGCAATCCCAGAGGTTGTGATTCGTTTACATTTTGTTACATTTTTAAGTTTTTTCGTGTCGCTCTACTTAATCCCGAATGACTAATTATTGAGGACTTACGCACTCCCAAAAAACAAACCGTTTCCTTTAAGCCTTATTTATGGGTTAAAGCCGATTTATTTTCCTGAAACAAACCAGGAGTCTAGAAATCCTGAGGCCTCAGAGTATTACTATTCACTAACAAACTGAGTTTAATAGGACGATTACTTAACTGTCACAGCTTATTCCTCCACACCTAAAAAAGCTACCCACAATCAAAATAACATTCCACGATTCAGGTAGAGCAAGTATTTGTGGACCAAAGCCCGGCTTGTAGCAACCTTTGAGCCGCACTATTACTCATAACTAAGGAACCGGGATTAATAGGACGATGACTTAACTGTCACAGCTTATTCCTCCATACCGAAACAAGCTACCCAAAATCAAAACAACATTCCACCAAGGCATCGCTATGTATTACACTTTCGCAGGTTTTGGTGCCGTCACAGGCATATTTTTGCTGCTAGTTTTTGCCATTCTCCAATGGCTGCACGTCCCTGCCGGCAGTTTTATTGATTGGGTAATTGCCATTGCTATTTTTGAATGGCTGTTGCTGATAGTTACAGTTCCCTGGAATATTCATTTTGAAGCAAAAGAAGTTTTAGCGCAAGCCGCAGAATCGACTAAAAAAAACATTGCTGTCGATCGGGAACAACTCCAATACGTTACTGTATTAGTTAGCCGATCGCTCTTTGTGGCGATCGCACTTCACCTGTTTAGCGCGATCGCACTTTACGCCCTAGCGGCCGCCGGAATTAGTGCTATTGGCTATCTCAGTTCCGGTGCTGCACTGCTGTTAACTGTACTGCGTCCAGCTATCCGAGGTTATCAGTATTTAGCCCAACGGCTGACAAGTATCCGCAGCCAATTTTTGTACCCCCGCGAAGATATTGTCGAACTCCGCAGCCGCTTTGCAGGGTTAGAATCTACAGTTAGAGATTTGACCAATCAATTAAGTTCAGACAATCCGAATTCGTGGGTGGCTGTCCAAAATCGGGAACGGGAAGCTATCAGAAGAGAATTAACTACGGTATCCGCATCTCTACAATCTTTGCAAGCGACAAATCAGGCAGAACACACTAAACTCAGAAGAGATGCAGAAAGTGCGATCGCCCAACTCACCGATGACGGACAATTTCTCAACCACGTCCGCGAAATCATCCGCTTCTTTAAAGAATCGTAAAGTCCGACGATTTTAGATTAAAGGATTGAATAATTGGGAATGACTGATGGCTATCGAGCTTGAGAACGGACCTACCGTAAAATTCTATCATTAGTCATTAGTACAATTCCCAATCCTCAACCTGCAATTGCCACTTCCCTATCTTTAGATAGATGCCAAATAGTCGCAGACAGTAAAAATTTAAATAAAAACCGAATTTTATCAGTCTTCAGGAAGAGTCCATCAAGGTATTTTCCCTCACAGCAATTTTTCGCAAACTATAACCAAAGATAGTTTGTGAATGAGCTAGCTTTGGCCTAATATTTAAACATAGCGCAAAGACCTTTTTGAAAATATAACTCAGGAATAAATCATGACTAATCGTCAACCAATACCCCCCAAAGAAGAAGTTAGCAAATCAACACCGGCCGACGAACAAATCGAAGCCAATATGGAAGCCCCCCACTACGACAGGGGCATTACTCCTGCGGAGACAGCAGCACGGCAAGAACGGGAAGGCGCTAATTTCATGCACACCACCAACGAAGGGAAGCAGAAAAGTGCAAAAACTGATGACCAAACCGATGACGAAAGCATTCACACCACAGACGGTTATACAGTAGACAAAGAAGGTCTGGTTAACAATTACGCGATCGAACCGGAAATGTACATTAACGAACCGGGCGATTTAAGAGCAAAAGAAGAAGCTGAAGCCGCAGAACGCGCTCAAATTCTAGCAGAAGTTAAAGATAAAAAAGGCGAGGAAGGAAAACTGACAACGGATGCAGACACCCGTGGCAAAGGGCCGGGCATTATCTAGATTGTGTGGTTGGTAGTTAGTTGCGTTTCAGCGCGCGAAATTGCAACTGCAAACCCAAGGGGCGGGTTTTTATAGTTCCGGCAGTTATCGATCGATATTTCCGGTACAGCCCGCCCCTATTTTGTTTTGCATATCGGTTTTTTGAGTTGAGAGGTTACATCATACATCTCTCAATTACCATATCAATCGGCAAGTTTTCACAGCCTGCTCAAAAACGCCTTAAAATTCCTCAAGCTTTAACATTTTCCCTCAGCCAATTAAACTTAGCCTCAGCTAGCGCCAAATTTTCCAGGACGTTAGGATTGATATCCTCTCGTTCAAATTCTGGTTGATCTAATTCAATATTGCGACCGTATTCTATATGTCTGATCGTACCGCGCATCCTGTCTGCCAGACACAGTGAAATTCCATAATAAAACCGGGAAGCAAAGCCCATATCCTGTTGAAGTTTGATTACTAACTGTCGGCGGGGAATTGCCAGCAAGTGAGTTTCTTCGATTGCCTTCACCGTTGCCAAAGGAGGGCGAGCATCAATGAAAGAGACTTCTCCCACAAGTTCTCCACTGGCTATTTTAGCTAGTTCTCTAGTGCGTTCAGCCTCGATCAAAACGCTCAAACTCCCCTTCAAAACAATGTAGAGCGCATCTATCTGTCTCCCTTCATGGATCAAAATCCCGCCCGGATCGAGAACTTCCTTTTTGCCTTTTTGGACGATCCAGTTGATATCGTCATTATTTAACTGGCTCAAAATAAAAAGTGCTTTTTTTCTGCTGCTGTCGGCCATAAGTTTTCGCTCTCGATCGCTTCTTCTTTCATATAAAATTTAGATGGCACGCGATCGCAACTTCTTCCGAAGCAGTCCTCGCTCAATACAGTTTTTTTACCCTGCCTAACTTCTTCGCAAAACCCCTATGAGGTAGGCTTTGCCCATAGCAGATGAATCACGCTGAATCATAATCTCTAAATACTAGCATTTGTTAAACAATCTTCTTTAACTCGATCGACCTCCCCAACATCCCGCCAAATGCCGTCTCCAAAGCCATCGGGTTCGTCCACACAGCTTTGGTACGGGATGGGGCGCGGCAGACAATGCTCCGCGCCCAGTCTTGCTCACTAAATCGATCGCAAATCAGGATAGCCCGCCAACATATCGTCAGCAGTCAGAGTGTCCCCGTTGGCTTGAGGAGTCCACAGCACCTCAATTGCCAGCAACTGCTCGCTCGATACTCCCCCAATCTGGCGCAAAGCTTGGCGCAAATCTTCAGAATTTTTCACGGCTGGCAATTGCAATTTACCTTGAGTACCGACAATCACCGTCACCACAATATATTCCCCGGGATCAGAATTCAAATCAGAAGCAACCAGCGCACCATTTTCCTGCAAACCAGGCAGGATCTTGCTGCTCCCTGCTTGTCGGAGCTGGTTGTTATAATTCGAGAGCGTTTCTTCAGTAAATTTGCTGCGTTCTGCCAAAGAAAATTGATTAAACTTAGCTTCGGCTGCTTCCAAGCGAGTTTGCACAGATTCAGCGCCCGCGTAAGCCCAGTATTCAGGATGCCGCAGCAGCGCCAGGGTAGATTCTTGCAGCACTTGAGCACGACCTGCTGCGGTATCGGTATCCGCTTTTAGCGCTAGAGAGTCGAGTTCGGCTTGCAAACCGCGGGCCTCTGCTAGCAAACCGACTTGCAAGCGGGCGACAGATACAGTGGTAGTAGGGGCGCTGTTGCCGAGTTCGTCAGTTCCACCCCCGGCGCGGCGGAAGCTTTGGACGAGGAAATTAGCAATCGAGATAAAAATCAAAATCGAGAACAGGCCGCCAAACCCGCCCCCAAAGCCAAAAAACGGCAGCAAGAACGGGAAACCGAAGCCACCGCCAAAGCCACCGCCCGGGTAGTAGCCTCCTCCCGACGGCGCGTAAGTGCGACTCGGGGATGAGTAACTGCGCGCTGGAGCACTAAAAGATCCGCCGCCGATGCGTCCTCCGCTGCGGGCAGCCAGAGCTCCATCAGCGTTACCGAGGGCTAGCGTCAGTACCAGACCGATCGCAAATAGTGATTTCAAAAGCGGTTTGATCTTTGAAATTAGTTGCTTGTACATAAGACCGTTACTATTCGATACATTTATAATTTACAGTCTATCCTCGCTTCTGGGCAGCCTGGTTATAGGTATGAAGCCAGCGAGATATCCGTACCAACCGATCCAACCACAGTTAGGCCTGAGTTTGCAAACGAGAAAAGCTGTAAAGAACTTGCATTCCTTACTAATTCATTCTTGCACCATTCTCAAGAGCCTGCTTTCGGGCCTGTTCTGTCAAAGACTGAATTTCCTGTGGGGAGTACGGGTTGGGATCTTCTAGCCCGCCCATAAAATGGTTATTGACAATGGTGCAACATCTCAGTTACTACAAACAATCGACCTCCTGGCTTTTACAGAACTTTACTTAAGTACAGGGCGATCGGCCAACAAGAAGCTTTAGACTTTTAAATAAACGCCGCCAGTCCTATAAAGCAGGACTTAATCTACCGTAAACAAACATAATGTTTCCAACTCACCGCCCCCGCCGCCTCCGCAACCATCCCCAACTCCGCCGGATGGTACGGGAAAATATCTTGACAACCAGCGATTTAATTTACCCCTTATTTGCCGTACCGGGGGAAGCTTTTGCTAAAGAAGTCACATCAATGCCGGGAGTTTACCAGCTATCGGTAGACAAAATAGTAGAAGAAGCCAAAGAAGTCTACGACCTCGGAATTCCCGCTATTATTTTATTCGGCATTCCCGCAGATAAAGACACAGATGCTACAGGTGCTTGGCACGACTGCGGCATCGTCCAACAAGCGACGGAAGCAGTTAAAAAAGCCGTACCAGATTTAATCGTCATGGTCGATACTTGTCTCTGCGAATATACCAGTCACGGTCACTGCGGCTATTTGGAAGTCGGAGATTTAAGCGGCCGCGTCTTGAACGATCCCACACTAGAATTGCTCAAGAAAACCGCAGTAGCTCAAGCTAAAGCTGGTGCAGATATTATCGCACCTTCGGGAATGATGGACGGTTTTGTCGGAGCAATTCGCGAAGGATTGGACAGTGCTGGATTTGAAGATATTCCCATCATGTCTTACGCGGCAAAATACGCCTCAGCTTATTATGGCCCGTTCCGGGATGCTGCAGATTCTGCTCCGCAATTTGGCGATCGGCGCACCTATCAAATGGACCCCGGAAACGGTCGCGAAGCTCTCAAAGAAATTGCTCTCGACATTGCCGAAGGCGCAGATATGCTCATGGTTAAACCCGCTTTAGCTTATATGGATATCATCTGGCGCGTGAAGGAAGCAACTAACCTGCCAGTTGCTGCTTACAACGTTTCTGGAGAATATGCGATGGTGAAAGCCGCGGCCCTCAACGGTTGGATAGATGAAGAAAGAGTAGTGATGGAAACTTTGACAGGATTCAAGCGTGCTGGTACTGATTTGATTTTGACTTATCACGCTAAAGACGCCGCCCGCTGGCTGCAAAACTGATTCACTGCCTTTGAGATTAGAGATTAAAGAATTGACTCCACAGCCCAATTTTCTGGTGTTTTCGTGGAGTCAATACCTCTGTCGATAGATAATTTTTGAGCAATTAGGCAAGACCCAAACTATCGTTTACACTTACCGATAAACGACGCATCGAGACCGGGTTTTTATCGTCTCAGTGGGCTGTAACTAAGTATTGCTATGAAAAAACCCGGTTTCTGTGTAGACACACTCCAAACCCCTAAAAAATCAGTCATTCCCATCTAAAATCTCAAAGCTCAAATCTCAAATGGTATGAGTTATAAGTTGGGAATTTTGACTCAAAGACTTTTTTACAAAATTTACCCCAAAAAGTATTAATAATCACGGAAATTAGTTAGAAAATATGGATGAATAAACATAGTTTTGTAAATGGGGAATTCAACCATTGATCGTTCCCAAGCAAAATCAACTTTCACTCCTGTAAAACAGTAAAAGTAACACAGTTTAGATACAACTTGAAGGCAGATTGAGCATGACATCAACGACTAGGGATTCCAGTCACATTCAATTTTGTATAGGTCGCGATCGCGCAGACATCGTACAGATCCAAGAACTATTTAAAGCCGCCGCCTTTTGGGCGAGGGAACGCAAGATAGAAGATTGGGAAATTGCGATCGCCAACAGCGAACCCGTTGTTACAGTTTGGGACGGCTCACGGGCGATCGGCTTTGCCAGAGCCACCTCAGATGGGATCTATCGAGCTACCATCTGGGATGTCGCCATTCACCCGGATTACCAAGGTGCAGGACTCGGCCGTAAATTAGTGCAAACCGTCTTGAGTCACCCTCGGATGTGCCGAGTAGAGCGAGTTTACCTGATGACAACTTACAAACAAAGCTTCTACGAGCGCATCGGTTTTCAGCAAAACGCTAGCACCACCATGGTACTTGAAAATCAGTTTCTAGAAGAGAATCTCGAATTAGAAATTAGCAACGGCGAATTGCTAACAGCTAATTGTTAAATAATCACCCGATTGGCATCAAAATCTATAATATGTAGGGTGCGTAAGGGCGCACCTTACTCCCTATAAATAATTTCCTTCTTTCATCTTCCCTCGAACCTCTTCCCCACCTCCGTTAAATCTGTTAAATCCCTTGCCCTCTTCCCGACCTCCGTTATATCCCGTAGATTGCTCGTGGCCGAACTTTCTTCATCACAAAGTTGCCAAAGGAATAGAACACTGAGTCCGGTTAAAATTGCACTCTTCGGACTCAGAAGGCACAGCCAGAACCTCCAACTTTCCGCTCATCAAACTTAAAAGAGTCTGATTCATCAATAACCTCATTCCAGAAGACACCTGAGAATTATCACTGCTCTTGGTAACATCACACTCCAAATCGTGCTTCAGCAAATCCCAAGACTCGCTCCAAGCACTCACTGAACGCTGATCGTCCACCCAAATGTGAACGTACCCAGATTCCGGTGAAGCATGGGCAGACACAGAAATACTCCCCTCCTCCATCTGAGCAACAGCAGTATCTACCAAATTTACTAAAACTTGCCTAAACCTCGGCAAATCTGCCAATACATAAATCCCCGGATCGGGCGGCAATATCTCCAAACGAATGCCGCGATTAGCAGCTTGCAAGTAAGTTAAATCATCAACCTCGTCAAAAACCTTAGCTAACTGAATCGGCTCAATATCCATCCTTTCAGTGCCGTGTTCAGTTTTAGCAACAGAGATAATTTCATCTATTAATTTCACCAGCTTGAGCGCCGCGGCGTGAGCTTGCTCGACAAACTCTCGTTCCTCAGCAGGATCGTCGCACAAATCCGAGAGAATTAATTGCAGCGTACCAATCATAGTGCTCAGGGGCGATCGCAACTCGTGAGAAGTTCGAGCCAAAAAACCCGCCTTAAATTGGCTCATCTCCGATGCCATCTGATAAGCCAATTGAGTTTGCTTAAGTTGGTCAGAAAGGGCATCAAACTTCTCTAAGTGAATTTCTTGAGGAGGTGGGGCTACTTTGGGCGCAGGTTCTGGCTGTTGCGAGCTTTTTTGGCGCAGGCGCCAAATCAAACTGCTTCCCAAACCCAGCCCCAGTCCCATACCTAAATATATAAAGTCGCTCCAGCCGATCGGCGCCATATTGCTTTGCCTTGGAGTTTAGCTTTTAGCATTCTAACTCGATCGCGCCTTGTCGCAATATTTCCCACTCGCTGCCCGTCCATTTAGCCACAGTCGAAGGCAAACTCGAAGCTGTTGTCGCTGTTGCTAATTCAGAATGAACTAATGTCAAGACTTCGGGAAACTGAGCCTCAATTTCTGGCACCGACTCCAGAGGCGGCTGGCCGGATAAATTGGCACTGGTAGTAGCCAAAGGGCCTGTCTGCTCTAGAATCTTTAGGGCAAGGGGAAGGTTAGGCACTCGTATTCCGATTGTAGTCGGGTCGATGGGATTCATCGCCGCCGGGACTTTTGGCGAAGCCGGCAGCACCAAAGTTAAGGCCCCCGGCCAATAGGATGCCGCTACTTGCTGCCACAATTTTAACTCTGCTGGACTTCCCTGCACGTAAGGCCACAAAGCCTCTGCTGATGCTGCCATCAAAATCAGCGGTTTGTCTTGACTGCGACGTTTAGCTGCAAAAATCAACTCCGAGCGATCGGGCCTGGCAGCCAAAGCGGGTACGGTATCAGTGGGAAAGCTGACAATATAATCTCCTGAAATTGCCCCTTGAATCAAGGAGTCGATCGAAACTTGCGCCATCGGATTTTTAATTTTAGATTTAAGAATTACTTCTGCCTTTTATTTAAAATATTGTAGCTGCTTTTCCCGATATTGTTGTGCAGCAATTTTTTGAAAACCGACAATTCCTCTTCACCGCTAAATGCACGCTTGGGAAGTATAAAGTGCGAGCTTTTTGACACAGGATAGAGGGACGGTACAGGATAAATTAATAATAAATTTCGGGTTTCAATAAATATTTTAAAAGCTTCCCATTTAAATTTTCCTTCCCAATTAGGAGTTTTAATTGCCAGCCGGTTTCCTATCACTTCCACACTTGTAGGTTCCCCCCAGTTCATCTGCATGACGCTCATCGGCATCTTTATCTTTATGCCACCGGGCTTCACAATAAATTTAGAGAATAAAATACATAATAAAACTAGCATCGATATCCCCAAAATACCCAGCACTAATAAGTTAATTTCTTTCAATATTATTGCCATTAAACAAAAGCATACTCCTATTAGTAATTCCGATTTTACAAATTTTCTATCAATAGATTTTGAGGTGTGTTTTCTATCCCCCTCAGTAGCTTCTATGAGATCGTTAAAATTCAGTTGAAACTCAAAATTCCTTGTTTTCCTATCAACAACGTGAGGAACTGGCGGAATATTGCTGTATAGCAATTCTCTAAAGGCTTGAAGCTGATCTAGATTAAATGATTTTTTTGGAAAAAAATGCGGTAGATTGGAAGACTCCTCAAGATAGATAACGAACAAACTTTTTGTCTCTAACCAGTGCGAGTAAAATAGCCATTTGAGTATGAGGCTAACCTTTCCAGTTTCTAACTCCAGCCCAGATTCAGTCATTGTTAGAGTAATAAGTTCGTGCCAAATATTAGTTCTCTGTCTCCACCGAGAGAGTAACAGGAGTCCTAAAAATTGAAATAGCCAATGAAGAAGTTGTAAAATTGCCGCTATTAACAAAAAAGGTCCCACTGAAATTCCCGGTTCGATGCCAAATTTTATCGTCGGAAAGAAAAGCATATACCAAAAGAAAAACCGATTGAAGGAGCTGATATTGCACCACTCTAGGAAGTTCACAATAGGGAGGTAGCAGATGCCAAAACCTAAAATGAAATAACCCCATAGGGGATGTTGGCCAGCGATAATATTGACAATTCCCCACCCCACAAGAACGATAGGAAGACTCCACAACTTGACTGTATCGAGAGGACCTAATTTCGGGAAAATTCTACTAGCTTCTAAATATTCTTTGAAAGTAAACTGGTATTCCAACTTCACAGTGATACCTCTTGGGTGCTGAGTGCGATCGCAGTTTTTACCCCAACTATAATCTCTCAAAATCAAGCAAGTATACAGAGTCGAAAAATTCTCTCTTTGCGAGCCTTGCTCCCTACCGCCGATAGGCTAAAGCAAACCGATCGATTCCTGCTAAATCAGAAAATATCTGAACTTCACGGTAACTCCCGTGACTTTGCAGCATATCAGCTACCGCCTCAGCTTGTCCAGCCATCATCTCAACCAGCCAAACTCCCCCGGCTTCTAAATAATCGGGAGCCGTTTCTACTAAATGCCGGATGCACTCTAACCCGTCAAAACCGCCGTCTAAGGCCAGATGAGGTTCGTGCTTCAAAACTTCCGGTTGCAGAGTCAGCACCGTGCTGCTGGGGATGTAAGGGGGGTTAGACACCATGCCGCTGACTTGACCTTTGAGAAATGCTAACGGTTCCCACCACAAACCTTGATAAAAATTAATTCGCGATGAAAAACCCAAATTCTCAGCATTTAGTCGAGCAACTGCCAAAGCTTCTGAACTGCAATCTACCGCATAAACCCTAGCATTTGTCAACGCAGAAGCCAAGCCGATCGCGATCGCCCCGCTGCCCGTCCCCAAATCCACCCAATGCGATTTGGCAAATTCTCCGCCCCGAACCTCGGAGAAGTTTAAATCTTCTCCCCCCCTTACTAAGTTGGGGGGGGTAGATTTTTGATTGATATTTTCTGCTTCTAAACGGCTTTTAACCGCTTCTACAGCCAAATCGATCAGCAATTCCGTTTCAGGACGCGGAATTAGCACCGCCGGCGTTACTTTGAGCGAAAAATGCCGCCAATGTGCAACTCCCGTTAAATACTGCACCGGCACCCGTTCCTGTAAGCGCCGCTGCCACAATTGAGCAAGTTCAGATAAAGACAACTTTAATTCAATTTTTGGCAAATCTTTAAACGACTCCAAACGCAGAGCCAACCTATCTAAACCAGCCAGCTCTTGCAGCAGCCAGTCGATTTCTGCTAGGGGAATGTCATAGGTAATCGCCTCTGTTTTAGCTTGATTCACCCACTGCCAAAGCTCTAAACCAGAAACTAACATAAGACTTTGGTAATAATTGCTAATTGCTAATTGCTAATTGTTAATTGCTAATTTCTAATCCATAAATAGTAGGTTGAGTCGAGAAACCCAACCTACTAATCAATGACTGATAACTGATGACTAATGACTGATGACTGCTGGCTAACTATTAGCGAGCCGGTCGAGCTGGAGCCGGAGAGGCAGGAGCCGGCCGAGCTGGAGCCGGAGCCACCTGTGGATTTTGGCCCCCACCCGCAGGTTGGAGCGATCGCACAAATTCCAGCGACTCCCGCGACGGAATCAAAATCATTTGGGTCAAAAACGGGTCGTTCTCAGTACGCAAAGCTTCCAAAACGCTCTCCAAGTTCACCACCTCAATCTTAATTGTGGCGGTCACGTTCGGCTGCTGCTGCTTAAAACGATCGACCATTCCCTGTAAATCCTCCTTGTTAAAAAACAAGGGAATCACCTCTTGCTGGCCCCGCTGAATCGTCAAATAACCATTTTCCGCACCGCCTCTGGCCAAAAACAGAGGTACACCGTTGAACTCGTTAACTTGTTGACCAGTCTGCTGAAGTACAGTTTTAGCCGACTGCACCTGCTGCGGAGCCGGAACAAAAGCAAACTGCACTTCCTCCGGCTTGCCTTTATTTGCTTGAGTGATCTGATAAATTTCGCCTAGGGAGACTGGCATCACGCGCACCGAGGCCGCCAACTGAGGATTTTTGGTTTTCAGTTGATCGACAAAAGCTTGAGCATCTTTCTGGCTGATGAAAATTCCCGCCACGGAAGCATTACCAGTTTGACCCTGACCCTGCTTGGGAACAGAAGCGATCAGGGGCGCACCCTGAGCGTCTGTAATCGTAAATACTGGCACCGATCGCAATTTTTCTAAAATTTGCGGCTCCGGCAGTGCCAGTGCAGACATCTTGCCAATTGGGGAGGGGCCCAGCAGAGTGCTGCCGACTATTCCCAATATTGCGCCCAAACGAACTAATGATTTCATGTTTTTTCCATCAGGAGCGATCCTGAAACACATTAACGCAAAGACTGGCGACTTAACACGATCAGCAAAAACTGCCTCCATTTGTTTTCATTTGACGAAATGTAAACATCAGAGACAGTTATGTTTCAATATATTATTTAACATTGTGCGATCGGGATGACAGGATTTGAACCTGCGACATCCTGCTCCCAAAGCAGGCGCGCTACCAAGCTGCGCTACATCCCGGTGTTATAGTTAGCTAACCTCTAACCATTAACACACAAAACCGCTTGCTTGTCAAGCTTTATTAAATATTTAGCTCTCGATGCAGCTAAGGCGAAGTTTTTTCAGGTTGTGCGGTTTGACCCCACCGAAAAACCGATACCAGCCCCTGACTCCTATCGTGAGCTGCTCACAATTTTAGAACCTAGTTCAAGCTCCCAGATTCATCTGTGGAATAAATCTCAAATCTCAAATAGTTTCTTTGACTGAGGGCAACTCGACTGACGGGGACTTGACCCCTCGACTGAGCGCCGATCGTCTGAGCGCTCGCCGAAGTCTCACGCCGCCGTCTCAAATCTCAAATCGACTGACAATACTTGCCCAGCTTCATAACGGCCCTGATGCCGAGATACATCCCAGCGTAAATGACCGCAGCGCACAGGTGCATTCAGTGTTGTCAGCGTCAATATGTATTGTATATCCTCAACAAATCAACGCCGACCTGCACCTCGCTTGCTAATCTGGATACCAAAACATACCTTTAATCCCCTCTGGATCGGACATAAAGCCCAAATTTCGGTAAAAGTCCACCACTTGAGGGTCAGCAAATAAGGTAATGTTGCTGATATCTTCACTGCGGAGTTTTTTAATGATGTATTTCATCAGCGCCTTGCCCATGCCTTTGCCCTGGTAGTCGGGATGAACTACCACATCCCAAAGCGTGGCATTAAAAGCATGGTCTGAAGTCGCTCTGGCGAAACCCACCAGCCGTCGCTGGCTGCCCCGCATCTCCCACATAGAGACGACTAGGAAGCTGTGCTGAATAGCTTTTTTGACTTTACGCAGGGGACGGCGGGACCAACCCACTGCATTACAAAGTTCTTCGAGTTCGTAGAGGTCAATGTCCCGATCGCAACTGAAAAAGATGCGAGCGTTGCCGCTGGCGGGTTTGCGAAACGTTGGGGAAAGCGGATCGCCTAACCCAACAGCCACATCTTCCTCAAAATCCGCTGTTTGGGGTACAGAGGCAGACTCAGAACTACTAAATAAGTTTTTCCAAAAACCCATGCAGGCGCGGTTAAGGTAGTAGAAGTTGGACGACGAGAAAGAGAACCCGACAGATAAACCCACTCCGATCGGCGTAGGATCAATTGCCGGTAGCCTCTTGAGGAACAGTTTACGGTACACTCATCTTACGCCGAAAACAGGGATTTGTCGTCCAACATTGAGTCTGCGCTTTTTTGATTCTGTCAAGTTTGGTAGAACTGTTCTGCTAGCCAGTGCCCGGACAACCCGCTTTTAAGGTAAAATTTGTTGCCGAACCAGGACTGAGGCATTTTGGGAAATGCTTCTTTTGAGTGCCGCCGATCGCGCCGGAACTTATACCCTTGGTGGGAAATACCACTGGAATGGCGCAACGGTGACATTCTCGTGATAAGTTCTCAGACAGATTTGACTTTTGCTTTTAGTGAGGAGACGGGCACAATTTAAGTCGAATCGTCGAATCGAAAATCCCATTGCCATAAGGCATGGAAGAGTCAATACCTCGTATATCTCCCGCACCTTCTCCTCAATTATGGCTTCGGGTTTAAAACCATCTACACTAGAACTCCTCAAGCGCTTTAACCGAGCGTTTCCGCAGTTTTATGAGCAATTTGTCAGCAGCGAAATCCAGTTGCAAAACCTCAAATTAGCTTACCAGCTTTACAAAACTCGGCAAGCAGTCATCGAAATCCGAGCCGAAGGTAACAAAAGTGCCCTGCATTTTGCTTACCGGAACCAGTCTTTTCTACTGAGCGATATTTTTGGAGTGCTCGCGGCCTACGGACTGACAATTCACAGTCTGAGTCTGTACGGTCAAATTTACCCGCCCATGCTGGTATTTATCAAATTGGTCGTATCTCGCGGTGGCAAGGTATTGGCAGATAAAACAGCAGAAAACGTCTGTAGAGCCGTTCGAGAGGCATTGGCGGGACATTTTGAGGTGGAAGAGATGTTGGCGGTGGAATTTAATTTAGACGCGGGTTTGGAAGATGTGGCAACTGAATTCTACGTCGATCCAGTTTTCCACTTGCCAGCTTTACTGATTGAAGCAGATAATCAACCTGGACTTTTTTACAAAGTTATGTATGCCATCTGGCAAGAGGATTTGTTGGTCGTAAATGCTAATTTGCTGGTTTGGCGGGGGCGAACTCGCCTAATTCTCTACTTGTTGGGGCCCAATGAAAGTTTAATTCCCGAGTATTTGGGGCAGAAAATCGCTGAGGGGGTGCGACAAAGATTGCTGGGCGAGCGATTTTAGGGCAAGCGGCCGATCCCTAAATAACTAGATTTCTATAAGTAGACATTAGTTTGCAGAAGTTTTCCAGTGAGATAGGGTAAAAAGATCGGCAACATTGTTCGTACAAACGAGTCTAGATAGCGGTTCTCATAAATATGGGAGACGCAGAAACGATGTTGTTAAGCTTTTTAAGTTTGATGGCGTACTTGCTCTATAAAATAACCGCCCTAATAGAAAAGACGTGCCACATAAATAGGGGAGTTTAACAAGCAATATAGCTATCCTTGCAGGAGTCGTAAATTTTTTACCCCACCCCAACCCTCCCCGAACCCGCAGGTAGCCAGTAAGAAATTCAAAAATGATGCGAGGATTGCTATAGCCCTGACTTTTTTAGTTTGTAAAATCAGCTCGCGGAAATACACGCAAAAATCGCAAGTAGCCGCAAAAAATTACTCCAGAATAAAATTACGTATTACCTCGCTCCTAACTAGGTAGAAGTACGGCTATTTAGCTATATAGTTAATAGATTAAAGCATTGTTGAATGATCACAATTTTGCTTGTTCAATAGTTGAATGTGGCAGCTACGAATTTAATTTTTGACTAGACTACCCAAATATTTGCGATCTAAATTGATACTGAGATACCGAGGGTTTACGATTTCCAAATCGGCTAAAACTGGGGAAATTTTTGCTACAAAATGCGCTTAAAAAATCGCGCTGATGTATGTCATCCTTGCGAGTATCATACAGCAGACAGAAATTTGCATACTGCAAAAAACATAGAACCCTGGGAGAGAAGGAATATTTATTCTAGGGCGGTCAGATAAAAGGGCAAGCTATGGCAAGATTGCCAGTGAAATGGACAAAAACTTGTAGCGTCAACTTAAGACCGCGCGTTGCAGCAGGAAGTAAGCGCTAAATCGATAAAGTTGAGTCTTCTGGACTTACTTATAGCGCTTCTTGGGTAGATGAGGTAAACAATTCAACTTAAAAAGCTTGAGAACACAGGATTTCGGCTTACTCTCTCTTTCTGAGAAAGGCTATACATAGGTTTACATAGGTCTTATGGAGCGGGTAGGATAAAAGTATGGCAACAATCGACATCCTAGGGGTTCGGCACGCTTACGATTTGACGGCTCCGACTGCAACTTCCCCGGTTCTGGTATTTGTCCACGGCTGGCTGTTAAGCCGTCACTACTGGCAACCTTTGACCGATCGCTTGGCATCAAACTATCAGTGCCTTACCTATGATTTACGGGGGTTTGGCGATTCTCAATCGGACGCAGGCGACGATCGCCCATGTTCCGAACCGCTAAATTCCTGCTACACTCCCGCAGCTTACGCTCGCGATTTGGAACTTTTACTCGAAAAACTCGATATATCTTCTGCTTGGCTGGTGGGACACTCTCTGGGTGGTACGATCGCTCTATGGGGAGCCAGCAAATTGTCCGATCGCGTTAAAGGCGTGGTCTGCATCAATGCAGGAGGTGGCATCTATCTTAAGGAAGAATTCGAGCGGTTTCGAGCGGTCGGCAAGCAGCTAGTAACAATGCGTCCCGGCTGGCTGCCTCGCTTGCCGTTAGCAGATTACCTGTTTGCCCGCGATTCTGTAGCCCGCCCGATCGGCAGATCCTGGGGACGCCAGCGCTTAATAGATTTCGTGGGAGCTCATCCAGAGGCAGCTTTGGGGGCTTTATTGGACTCGACCACAGAAGCGGAGATTCACCTGTTGCCACAAATTGTGTCTCAACTCAAGCAGCCTGTTTATTTTATTGCCGGTACTAAAGACAAAATTATGGAACCAAAATACGTGCTGCATTTGGCTAGCTTTCACTGGATGTTCCAAGGTTGCGGCGAGAATGTCCTTCAGCTTCCCGATTGTGGCCATTTGGCAATGGTGGAACAGCCGGATGCAGTGGCTAGTTACCTGCAAAATATTCTGAAAGAACACACGTGAACTACCAGGCACCGACCGCTAAGCGGTACGGTGCTGGCTTCCAACTTCAACCGGAACAGCCGATAACACGGAAGATTTCCTTCCAGCCTTCGGACTTACATTCCGTCCATTGGCAGTAGCGCTAGTTCCTAACGCTAATATTCGCAAGCCTTCCTCTCGAATGTTGATAGCTGCATTTACGTCTCTATCGTGCTTTGTCTGGCAGTTGGAACAAGTCCAACTGCGCAGGTCTAGAGGAAGACTACCCACCTGATTTAGGCAAACATGACAAGTCTTACTCGATGGAAAAAACCGACCAATTTCTAGATAGGTTTTACCGTCTCTTTCCGTCTTGTATTTGAGTTGACGGGTGAATTCTGACCAGCCACAATCACTGATTGCTTGAGCTAGGCAGTGATTCTTCACCATGTTCTTGGCTGCCAGATTCTCGACAATGATGACTTGGTTCTCGTTCACCAGTTTGCGAGATAGTTTGTGCTGGAAGTCCTTGCGAGAATTTGCAATTCTTTCATGCACCCGTGCGACAATGCGGCGGGCTTTCTTGCGACGATTTGAGCCTTTCTGTTTACGGGATAGTTTTTGCTGCTTACGCTTCAGGTTTTTAGCGCATTTCTTCAAGTGCTTGGGATTGTCGAACTTAGACCCATCAGACGTAATCGCAAAATGAGTTAGCCCGACATCAATTCCCACCGCTTTACCGTTTGAGGAAATCTCAACATCCGGTAAGCCATCATCAAATAACAAGGAAGCGTAATACTTCCCTGTACGGTTCATGCTAACTGTGACGGTTTTGACTTTTCCCTCAAACCTGCGATGAATCTTGGCAGAAACAACGCCTAACTTGCCGGGAAACTTCAGATGACTATCATCAACAATTTGAACTTTTTGTGGGTACTGAATCGATTGTTTATCGTGCTTTGATTTGAATTTGGGAAATGATGCCCGTCCTTCAAAGAAGTTGATAAACGCTCTCGACAGGTTCAGTGAGACGCTTTGCAGCACTTGGCTGTAGGTTTCACCTAACCATTCATACTCTTTCTTGAGCGCAGGTAAGCGACTGTTCATCCCAATCAGGGATAAGCCTTTACCCGTCTCTTTGTAGAGATCGTTCGTTGCGTTCAGTGAATTGTTCCAGTACCAACGGGCACAGCCAAAGGCCTTTGACAGCGTTTCTTTCTGCTCATTGGTCGGATAAATTCGTACTTTGACAACGTTTTTCATATATCTAGTTTAACACGAATCCCATTTACCGTAACTGGTTGTGCCGTATAAGAGGTTGGCTATTTCTTTCCTATCCCGATTGTTCTACAGCTTCGGTGAAGACCACAATCGGGACGGCAAGAAATAGCCTGGCTTTCATCCCGACGCTCAATCGAAGCGATTAGAGCGCGGGACGAACCGCCGAAGAGTTAAAACATTCTTCCCTGTTCCTTGTTCATTCTTACCTCTTGCTTCTTCCCTGTTCCTTCTGCCTTCGCCTAAATCTGTTATCTTAAATAGATAAGTCTGCCCGATCGCCCTCTTGGGACAGACGTTTCAATTAAATAGTGGCTTTCAACTCTAAATTCTAATTCTGCTTAAATATCTGTGCGCGTTAACCTCACCGATCGGCAACAACACATCCTTTGGGCAACGGTTCGCCACTACATAGCTACAGCGGAACCCGTTGGCTCAAAAGCTTTGGCGGACGAATTCAACCTCAGCGTCAGCCCAGCTACAATTCGCAATGCGATGGGGACTCTTGAAAAAGCTGGACTGCTTTATCAGCCCCACACTTCGGCAGGACGAGTCCCCTCGGACTCCGGCTACCGAATTTATGTAGACCAGTTGATTCAGCCCTCTGATACGCTCGCCCGCAAGGTGGAACAGGTACTAGACCAGCTCAACTGGTCGGATGGTCGCATGGACGCGGCACTCCGTGGCGCTGCTCAAATCCTGGCAAGTATCAGCGGTTACATAGCCATGATCACCATACCGCAAACCAATATGGCTTGCTTGCGCCACTTGCAACTGGTGCAGCTAGAGCCGGGAAAGGTGATGCTGATCGTGGTGACGGATGCCTACGAAACTCAGTCGGTTTTGGTGCAGTTGCCGAGGGACGCAGAAGGTAACACGCCTGATGTCGAAATCGTCGATCGCCAATTGCAGATTTTGTCGAATTTTTTGAACACCAAGTTGCGGGGACGATCGCTCTTGGAACTCTCGGCTGTAGACTGGAGCGAGTTAGACCGGGACTTTGAGCTGTACGCTGAGTGGGTGGGAACGATGCTGACTGCTTTGAGCAGCCGCCAAAGCAATCCAACCTACACGCGTATTCTGATCGGCGGTTTGGCAGAAGCGCTGCGCTTGCCTGAGTTTTCGCAGTTGCAGCAAGTTCAAACTTTGGTGCAATTGCTCGAGCAAGAGCAGGAACTGCTTTGGCCTTTGATTTTTGAATCGCCTGAGTTAGACACCCCCGGCAAGCGGGTAACGGTGCGTATTGGTTCGGAAAATTCCTTAGAACCAATTCGTGGCTGTACTCTGATTTCTTCGACATACCGCCGGGGATCGGTGCCGGTGGGTAGTGTTGGGGTTTTGGGACCGACGCGGATGGTTTACGAAAATGCGATCGCGGTGGTGGAAGCGGCAGCCGATTATTTGTCAGAAGCTATTGGTGGAAATCGAGTTAGTTTTCCTGATGGCGATCGAGGGCGATCGGATCATCCCTTGTTAGATGCACCCTGATGTGATATCCCCAAGCTTAACGGGCTTGGGGTTTTATTGTCTGTGGACGTACTCGCAACCTTTATAAACCGGGTTTTGTGACAAAAAAGTTAGGCTTTTATCCCACATTCCGCACCCTGGGGTGTTACACAGCGTATTTACGCAGAAAACTATATCTTTAAAGTAATAAATTATGCTTTTAAAAAGTTTTTTATACGTTAATCTACGGTATTATAGTATAACTTATAGTTTTATTGCTGCATAAAAATAAGTAAAAACCGATAGTGACACTTGAGGGTGCGCAATGTGGTTTTATACTCTTTGTGGGGTAAGAAACTAAAGCTTCGCGCTTGACCAGAGAGTTTCGTAAACAACCCGGTTTCTGCGTCCATGAGCGACTCGGAAAGTGGCAGGAGTTGCGGGCGATCGACTTTCCAGCGATCTGCAGCAAGAGATGGCGATGGTGAGCGATCGCGCATTTACAAAAAGTGGTCGCGGAGTGTTAGTCAAATGGGAGGTTTAGCAGCTTAACCGATGAGTTTTGTTGCAAACCGGGTGGGCGATACCCCGCCCTAGGGATAGCGGCTGCGACAAATAAATTGAGGAGGCGCCAACCCCGCGATCGTCGATTCCCAAGGCAGCAGAATGTCAAAATATTAAGACATTTTAGAGAGTTCGTCAAAAACAACTAAAAAAGATTAGTGTGGAGATGAAAGCAATATTTCTTTTGGGAATAGCCCGGCTTAGACAATTGCAAATAACTTGCAGTGAATTTGGCTTGATTGCCACTCAAAAAAAAATTAACTGCTGAGTTAAGCTCGAAACTAAATTTAGGGAATTTTCTTTTAGCATTCAATGAAATCGACTGATAAAACTAAGAATACCTTTGCGATAACAACGCCTCTGTATTATGTAAACGATTTACCTCACGTTGGCAGCGCTTATACAACTATGGCTGCGGATGCCCTAGCCCGATTTGAGCGGCTGCGGGGCAAATCTGTTTTGCTGGTGACGGGGACGGACGAACACGGGCAGAAAATTCAGCGGACAGCCGAGAGTTTGGGACGATCGCCCCAAGCTCACTGCGATTCAGTGGTTCCGGCGTTTGAGGCGCTTTGGGAGCAACTCGACATCCAGTACGATCGCTTCATCCGCACAACTTCGCGGCGCCACGAGTACATTGTCAAAGAATTTTTCCACCGCGTCTGGAACTCCGGCGACATCTACTTGAACCAGCAACAAGGCTGGTACTGCGTCTCCTGTGAAGAATTTAAGGATGAAAGGGAATTGTTGCCGGGAAATCGGTGTTCCGTCCACACCAGCAAGGAAGTTGAGTGGCGCGACGAGGAAAATTACTTTTTCCGTCTCTCGCGGTATCAAGACCAACTGCTGGCATTTTACGCAGAACGTCCCGACTTCATCGCGCCGGAAAGCCGACGCAACGAAGTGCTCAGTTTCGTCAACTCTGGACTGCAAGACTTTTCGATTTCTAGAGTGAATCTCGAATGGGGTCTACCAATGCCAGTTGACCCTAGTCACAGCATCTACGTCTGGTTTGACGCTTTGCTGGGATACGTCACCGCCTTGCTAGATCCGGACAGGGACCCAATCTTGGAGAATGCTTTATCTAAATGGTGGCCAATTGATTTGCACTTGATCGGCAAAGATATTCTTCGCTTCCACGCAGTTTACTGGCCGGCAATGCTGATGTCAGCGAATCTACCGATGCCGGGTCGCGTTTTCGCACACGGGTTTTTGACCAAAGACGGCAAAAAAATGGGAAAAACGGAGGGTAATACTTTAAACCCTGTCGAATTGGTCAACAAATACGGCGCTGATGCAGTACGTTACTATTTCCTCAAAGAAATTGAGTTCGGAGAGGACGGCGATTTTAACGAAACTCGGTTTATCAATATATTGAATGCTGAGCTAGCAAATGATTTGGGAAATTTGCTTAATCGTACCTTAAACATGGCTCGCAAATATTGTGGTGGCTGCGTACCAAATGTGTTGGGAGAAAACATTGAGGACGACAACCTCCTCAAGGCTATGAGCCGGGGTTTGGGCGATCAAGTAGCTGGTTTTTACGAAGACTTGGCTTTTAGCAAGGCTTGCGAAGCCGTACTTGCATTAGTTCGAGCCGGGAACAAGTTTATTGACGTGCAAGCACCTTGGAGTTTGTACAAGCAGGGACAGATCGAAAGTGTCGCACAAGTGCTATATTCTGTTCTGGAATCTGTTAGACTAGCATCTTACCTTTTATCGCCGATTATTCCCAATATCAGCAACGCTATCTATCAGCAGCTAGGTTTTTCAATTGACTTTAACGATCGAGTTACAGTTAACAGTTTAGCGAATTTTGCAGCTCATGCTGCCTGGGGCGCTTTGCCTGCAAACCAAACTCTGGGGGAACCCCAACCTGTTTTTAAGCGGCTCGAACTGCTGTAAACAGTACCTTCATAGTTGGCAGCCAGCGATCTAGGTGTTATGACAGAGTACGAATTAGCAGTTATTTCCTTACCAATCTTTCATAAAAATTGAGGCATAACAATCATGTTGAATAGAATAGAAAGCAACGACCTTTTTACGCCGGAACAGGTTCTAGAAAATCGGGGTAGAGTGGCAATTTTTATTGACGGTTCTAACCTTTTTTACGCAGCTTTGCAGTTAGGAATTGAGATTGATTACACTAAGCTGTTGTGCCGTTTAACTGCGGGTTCGCGGCTGCTGCGCTCTTTCTTCTACACGGGTGTCGATCGCACTAACGAGAAACAGCAGGGGTTTTTGTTGTGGATGCGCCGCAACGGCTACCGCGTGATTTCTAAGGATTTGGTACAGTTGCCAGATGGTTCTAAGAAGGCGAATTTGGATGTAGAAATCGCTGTAGATATGATGGCTTTAGTGGGTTCTTACGACACGGCGGTACTGGTGAGCGGTGACGGCGACTTGGCTTATGCTGTAGACGCTGTGAGCTATCGCGGTGTGCGGGTTGAGGTGGTGAGTTTGCGATCGATGACGAGCGACAGTTTGATTAATGTAGCCGATCGCTATATCGATTTGGAAATGATTAAGGACGACATCCAAAAAACATCGCGCCCTAATTATGCTTACCGCCCTTTGTCTGGTCTGAGCTTGATGGAGGAGCACGACGACAGATAGGGATTTGGTAATGGATAATGCGTAACAGGTAAGGGGTGATGGTTAAGGTTGAATAATTGAGAATTAGAAGTTAAAATTTTTAACAAAGCATGAAACATTTTTAATTTTTGATTAAGTGTTTTTCAATACCCAATTATCAATTACCGATTACCGATTGCCAATTACCAAGGCCCAATGATTAATCTCATATCGCCACTTTCCAATCTCAACTCCCCAAAATGGAGGCTGCTATTTTTAGCAGCTCTGCTTTTGGGGATTGATTCTTGTGCGGTTCCGCAAGAGACTCAAAAGAATAAATTAGCTGAGGATCTCCAAACTGCTCAACAGTCAAACAGCACTTTAACGTTAAACAAAGTAACTCTAGAACAAGCAAACGAAAAGGGCGAGACGTTCTGGAAAGTAAACTCGCAAAATGCCGTTTACAGCAAAGATAAAAAGATAGTTAACGTTCAGAAACCTGTGGGCAAATTGTTTCAGGACGGCAAAGAGATTTATGACATTCAGGGAGAAACCGGGCAGGTATTTCAGGAAGGAAATCAGGTTTTTCTCAAAGGTAACATAGTCGCTACAGACCTAAAAAATGGAGTGGTGTTACGCGGAAATGAGTTGGAGTGGCGACCAAAGGAGGATGTTTTAGTTGTCCGTAACAATTTGACGGGAGAGAACAAACAGGTGACGGCTTCAGCGAAGGAAGCGCGGGTTTTCAGCAGGGCTAAGAGGATGGAGTTATTCGGTTCTGTGGTGGCAAATGTTAAAGATCCGATTCTTCAATTGCGAACCGAGCACTTAGTGTGGTTTGTGGAGCAACAAAAGGTAAACAGCGACAAACCCACTCAAATTGACAGATACAAAGATAAAATAGTAACAGACAGCGGTTTTGCCGACCAAGTAGATGTAGACTTAAAAACCAAGATTGCGACGCTGACAAAAAACGCTCAGTTGATGCCATCAGACCCACCGCTGCAAATAGAAAGCAGTTTGATGAGTTGGAATTTTCCCGCGCAATCTGTGGTATCGCCCGGGCCTGTGAAGGTTTTGCACCGCGTGGAAAAGGTGACGATGACTGGCGATACGGGGCGCGGAGATTTAGAGAAAAAAATATTTTATTTGACGGGCAATGTGGTAGGAATTGGGGAAAAACGTCAAGCTCAATTAAATACCGATCGAGTAACGTGGTATTTAACTAACCAGACTTTCGACGCGGAAGGAAATGTGGTTTACAAGCAACTAAATCCGGTGTTTAATTTGACTGGGCCGAGGGCAGCGGGAGAGCTGAAAAATCAAACTGTGATTGTCAAAGGCGACGGTGGCGGTGGCCAAGTGGTTACGGAATTTGTACCGGACGAGTATAAGGGAAATTAGGGACAGTAAATGGAGTTGCAACTGCAGATGTTGGCAGAGGAAAGCAGATATAATTAAGATTGGATTTAGTAAGGAGCGGTTGGGATGACAACAACTTTAGAAAAGTTAGAAGGACTCGATGAATCTATTTTAATTGACGGGCTGAGTTGCAGAGAGTTTAAGGCTGTTGAAAAGTTGCTCTCGCGTTCCGGGGTGAGACTGCAGTTTTTAGATGGGGTATTTGAGATTAAGCTGTTCAGCATCTAAAACGCATATTGTACTATACAATATGACAATACTCCGGACATCTTTTAAAGAGGGATGAGATGTTTAGGGTAAGCTTCGCTAAGGCAATACAGCACATAAACGAAAAAAGTGAGTGCAATCTGAACCCAAAATAAACAGAAAAAAAGGCGCTCTTTTAGGTTAAGGTATAAAAACACCTGAAAGGGTAACATGAGAGCTAGGAGGTAAAGCATATCAAGGTTTCCGCCCTTATACCTCGTTGATAAAAGCGGCATTTATGGGTAGATTTACTGGTTAATTCTGCCGTCAAGTGGTGATAGTGTTTCAATTTTTTCACCCAGTTTTTTCAATCTAAAGCCACATCAAATGTACTGCGTCTTCGATAGATTCTCCCGGCTTCTTTGGCAGGGTAAGAGCATCTCAATTAGGCTTGACACAACGACTCATAAGAATCTAATATAGAATCAAGAAAACAATAAAAGAGAACTTGAATCATATAATCGTTATCCATAGCAGTGCGTTCAATTTTTTGTCGGAGACTACGTTTATAACCCACATTCCGCACCCCCAAGGGGCAGCGTAGGCGGATTGAGGGGGTAAAAGTGAACCATCCGAGACAAAGCTTGAGTAAAAATACTCAATATTTTTGGTCGCGCTGGCATCACAAGCGTTAAGAATTCCTGACAAGAGACGTGAGGGCGTGAGTGAAATCTGATACCAGTCAAAATTGCGTAAGCGTTGCTGGCCTCCGGCATAGTCACAAACCAAGTTTATTGCCTCAGTGTTACCTGATTGATGACGAAAATGCGTTAATTGCGCTCGCCAGCAGTAACCAATCATCACCAAAATTAGTGTAAACTGGCGAGCGCGATGAACGCTCAAATCAGGATTCAGCAGAAGAATGCAGAAAGCATCTGAGATGAAAGTAGAAAACCTAGATCATCTGGGCTTGATAGCCGGTCTAATTGATGACCGAGGAATAATCCAAAGAATCAATGAGTTAATAGGCGAACAACCGGGCGAAATAGTCAGTCCCGGCCTGGTAGTTAAAGCCAGGATTATTAATGGATTAGGGATGGTTTCTGCCCCAGTATACTCCCGTCTCTAAATTTTTTGAAGGGAAAGCAATAGAACATTTACTGGGAGCGGGAATTCAAGCATCACATCTGAATGATCACCGTTTAGGTAGAGTATTAGATAAATTATATTGGGCAGGAATTACCGAAACATTCACAACCATTGCCCTGTCTGCCGCTCAAAAATTCGAGATAAAAACCGACACATCTCACTTAGACTCAAGTTCATTTCATCTACATGATAAATATGAACAAGAGTTGCCATCAATATCTTTGTCTTCTGGCACAGAAATGGATGGCAATCAATCAGATAGTTCATCAACTAACGCTCAAATATCCCCAGTACCAATTAAGATCACCTACAGCTACTCTCAAGGGTCAAGCCCTGACTTAAAACAATTCATTTTAGACCTAATTTGTAGTGGAGATGGAGGTATGCCACTATTTTTGCGAGTAGCTTCAGGGAAAAAATCAGATAATTCCATATTTGCCTCAATTTGTCAAGGCTTTAAAAAACACTTAAATATCGACAGTTTAATGGTAGCGGATAGTGCATTATATACCGCCCCCAATGAGCGAAATGTTAACCAATTTAAGATGGTTGACTCGTGTAACGCTGAGCCTCAAACAAGCGCAGCAATTGGTATTTCAATTAAATGAATCAGAATTTCATGATAGTTCTGTGACCGGATATCGTTGGTCAGAACACAAAAGTAATTTTGGTGAAATTACACAAAGATGGTTAGTAGTAGAGAGCAGTTTGCGTCGTGATGCTAACCGACGTAAATTAGATAAAAACCTCAAAAAAGCTGAAATTTATGGTCAGAAAAAGTGGCGATAATTATCAAATATTGAATTTGCTTGTGATGCCGATGCGGTAGCAGCTCATCGCTTATCCCAACAACTAAAATATTATAATTTAACCCGAATTAGCACTCTACAAGAAGCGACAGCAAAACCCGGTACTAATTCCACCAGTTCTCATGATAGCTCTAGCTCTAGCTTGATATTTAAAGTTCAAGCACAACTAGAATTGGATGCTAGTGCTATCGCGAAAGTAACCAAAGCTAGTGGCAGATTTATTTTAGCTACTAATGTGCTGGATGCGTCACAATTAAATCCTGATGAAATGATTGTGAAATATAAGGAACAGCAGGCAGCAGAGAAAGGGTTTGGGTTTTTGAAAAACTCCCTGTTTTTTACGGATAGCGTGTTTCTGAAGTCGCCGGAAACAATCGAGGCTTTAACTTTGGTAATGGGTGTGTGTTTGTTGGTTTATACTTTAGGTCAAAGGCTACTCCGCCAAAACTTACATCTCACAAATTCGACAGTAAAAAATCAGTTGGGCAAAAGAACCAATCGACCTACTCTACGCTGGATATTCCCAAGTTTTCAGTCGATTTATGCCGTTTTTATTCAAGGGATTCAACAAATTTCTAATTTGACAGCCGAACGGGTGGCGATATTAAACTTGTTGCCAGTCACCTGTCGATCTTATTATTTTTTGTTGTGAAATGAAGTGATTATTAATTGGCACAACTGACTTACATTTAAGTAATTGTAGATAGAGCCGTGATGTATAATTGTCATATTGCCGAGGATATGTGCTGGGAATTAATAGTAAGCAAGGGTCGGATTTTTAACGTTTAATGGGTTAAGAATATTTAACTGATGTCCGAGTATCAATTTTTAGGAATGCCTAACTGGGTGATGCGATCGCTGCACAGATTTTTCAGTGTTTTTACTCACGCTCGATCTCGGATGATTCACTTTTACCCCCTCAATCCGCCTACGCTGCCCCTTGGGGGTGCGGAATGTGGGTTCCAATGCCCAAACAGTCAGTTATCCCGAAATCATAATTTTAGTCAACAGTCAACACTCAACAATCATCTCGCTCGTGCAACCGGAATTGATATCAAATCACTTTTGTGTCCAGGAGTGCGATCGACAATAATCCAAGATTTTGCTTGACACTACTCAGAACTCCAGATATTATTTTAGTAACAAAAATTACTTAAACAAGCCACTCTACTGACAAACTACTGATGACAAAATACTGACAGTGTATTTACGTAATAAAAAAAATAAGGCAAAAGAAACGACATTAGTTGATAGCTAATACATAATCATCTCAAATTTAGGTGCATCTAGATGGGACAGATAATTATTAACGAATTCCGCCGCAACGGGCAATTCCAGGGGAATGAGTATGTGGAACTGCTGTTGACCGAAGATCTAACAACAGCTCAAATTCAAAGTTTTTTTGTAGGCGATTCAAGCGGTGCAACAGCACAGAAATTTTCTGCTTATCAGTTCAGAAACATGGCGAGTATTGCTCCTGTATTCAAGGCAGGAACAATAATTGCGATCGGCGGTTCAGGTGTCATTCCTACTAATGATATTACGTACAACCCCGTGGCAGGCGGAAATGATGCTGATTGGAACATTCAACTGCTGATAAATAACGGTGCTGGCGGTACTTATCTCAATAATGTCTTATTCGGAACTAACCCTTTCGGCGGGGATTTTGCAGCCTCAGATATTGTTTGGGTAGACACTAGCAGTGCGGGAATTACTTCTGTTGATTCCCTCGCGTGGCCGATGACTGGGTTAGGGGTATTTGGGAGTGCAGCTAAAGTGCAAATTCTAGCACCAAACAACGGGGGTATTGTCGAGTTTTTAAGCGCTAGTGGTGGCCTGAACCAAACTGCTAATTATACTAGAGATAGTCCCGGCTCCTTGGGTTTGCCCAACGGCGGAATTAACAGTATTTATATTAACAGCCTCCGCAACCCGCAGGTTAACATCGCTCCGACTTTGGCAACTCCTAATGTTAATCCGCCGATCGCAATTAATGAAGATATACCCAGCGCAGCTAACACAGGCTTTAGTATTTTTAACCTCACTAGCGAGTTAGGAAGTGACGCTAATGGCGATCCTTTGGGTGTCGCAGTCACCGCTGCAGATAATACTAACGGTAACTGGCAATTTTCAACTGACGGCAATACTTGGACAAATTTCGGTACAGTGTCCGAAAGTTCAGCAACCGTACTAGGCCCGACTCCTCTTTATAATGGCTTACTTGGTAACACTCCCACTGCTCAAGATTGGCTGTCTTTGACTAACTTAAATCTTGCTTCTCCTACCGCTACAGCTTCAGAAATATTTAGCGGTAATGGAGTTAATTTAAACAGCACTGCTGCCAATAGCATTTATGCTGGCTATACAAATAATCCTTTAAATCCCTCATTCCCCCCGCTCGATCGCACTACAGGCTTTAGCTTGTCTTTTAATCTCCAAATTATCTCGGAATCCCGCACTAATCAAAATCGGGCTGGTTTTAGCATTGTTGCCGTTACTAGCGATCGCAAAGCCATTGAAATCGGTTTCCAGCAGCTATCTGCAACTTCTGGCAATATCTTTGCACAAGCAGACGGCATTACTCCCAACCCAGGCGGACAAACCAACGGCTTATTTGTTACAGCCGAGAATGTTCCTTATAACACCAATATTGCTACTAACTACACTCTCAGAGTTCAAGGTGACAATTACTTTCTTTCCGATGGCAGCGATATCATACTAACCGGCCCGCTGCGCGATTATTCAGGATTTAGCGACCCGATCGATCCTTACGAAACTCCTAATTTTCTATTCCTGGGTGACGGGACTACCTCGGCCCAAGGTAACATTAACCTGACGCGGGTTTCCCTGCAAACGCCTGCGAAAGTTCGCTTTGTACCGAGCCCAGACTATTACAGTACCCCTGGAAGCGAACCAACAATTACTTTTCGGGCGTGGGATGGAAGTAACGGAGTGGGTAACGGTACTGCGGGCGTCAATGCTTCAGTTACTGGTGGAACAACGCCGTTTAGCACTAATAGTTTAACAAGTTCGATCGCAGTTAATCCCGTCAACGATGCACCTTCGTTTGTCAAAGGAGGCGATCGCACTCTCAGCAGCAATTCGGGGCCACAAACCATCCCCGGATGGGCGGCTGCGATTTCTCCAGGCCCGGCCAACGAATCGGGACAAACTCTGGCTTTTGAAGTGGTAGGGAATGATAATGCTGCTTTGTTTAGTGTACCACCAGCGATCGACTCGGTGGGGACGCTAACCTTTACACCGGTGCCGGGGGCGATCGGCAGTGCTAATACAGCACTTTGCTTAACGATTAGGTACAATATTAGAGGTGGTAAGAAAGAGAACAATGAAACCCTACTCCCTAG